>SLOV01000077.1 GCA_007132345.1 Kiritimatiellia bacterium | reverse complement strand
TCAACGAAATGCACCATAACGCGCGAACCGCCTCCGAGCTGATCGCCTTTGATATGCGCATGGCGGGCTACGGGGTTCCGACCCCATACTCAGACCTGCCGCGCTGGGTCAACTGGGTGCCGAACATGACCGATATCGTGGTCGCAACCCCGTCCAGTAGTGCCGCGGGTGGGCAGCGCCTCTCGATCGCAGGGGTCTTCGATCCGCCCGTCACCGAATTGAGCGCTGGTGTGGGGCGCGGTTCCACCGTGCTGCCGGTGCCAGGGAAAGCCCTTGTGAACTTCAACCTGACGGACCGCAAAATGATCCTGGTTGGCGGCCTCGAGACGGCGCGGATCGTCTCGTTCGGGTCCGACCGACTCAACATCAGCGCGCATCCCACGCTGCCCGGCAAAGGGCTCAGAAACCGGTATCCCGCCGGCACGCCGATCGAGGTGGTCAGCGTGGTTCATTATGAAGTCGAGCCCTCCCCAGAGGGGTATCCGCATCGCCCCTATCTCATGCGCTACACCTCCGCCACCCCGCCCAGTCTGGCGGCGTCGCTGGCTGTTGTCGGCATTGAGCATTTACAAGCCGCCCCCACATCGGACGGCGCCTGGGAAGTGGAGGTCCGTGGTCGCGCACCCACCCCCAGCCTCCGTTATCGGCATCCGGAGTTTGAGGATGCCTACCGCAGATACCAACTCGTCACGGCACTCACGCCGCGCAATCGGAGACCATGAAGATGCCTCGTATTCCTCACTCCGCCACTGCACAACGCCGCATGGTGAATCAGCAGAAGGAAGGCGCCGTTCTCTTCGTGCTGATGGTCTTCATGGCCGCCTTGACGCTCTACGCGGCCACGGCCTATCTCACCAGCTCTCTCGATATTCGAACGGCGCGCAGCCACATTCTTGCCACCCGCGCCCTTTACCAGGCGGACGCGGGCGTGCGGCATGTCTCCGAGCGCGTCCGGGAGGATGTCCGATCCGGCAGCCTTCGACTCAACAGCATGACACACGCTGTCTCTTATCCCGCACCCGCCGAGCTCACCTTCGACACGGTCACCGCGCTTTACCGGCTGGCGGACGAGACCTCCTACAGTTTCGAGGTCGTCGGCCGCAGTGCAGAAGCCAGCGCCACCATAGAAGCCATCCTCTCCATTGACGACAAACTACGGTTCGGTCTGTTCGCCGATCGCAACATGACCTTTGGCCCCACCGCGCGCGTTTACAGCTATAACTCGTCCCAGATCCTGAATCCCAACGCCGGCGACTCTACACATGACTCATTAGTGGGCGTGAATGGAAGCATGGGCGGGAACAGCGCCACCGTGAACGGCACCATTCTCCTTGGCGAAAACCTTTCTGGGCAACCGGCCAGCTATTCGCACGAGTTCTCTTCGACGCAGGCCGCCGTCGTCGAGAGAACCACCCACATCGACCCCGACCCGCTCGGCGTCGTGGGCGGCGAACTCGCCGCGGATTTCGCCAGAGTCGCCGCCGCCAACGACAATGCAACAGCGGTCGGGGGTGTCATCTCGGGCAATTCGATAAGCCTTCAGGGCGATGTCACCCTCCGCGCCGGGGACTACTATGTCAGCCAAATCAATATCGGCAATCATCGCACCTTGCGGGTGGACGCCACCGACGGCCCGGTGAACATCTATCTGACAGGGACCGCTTATGTGGCACCCAACGCCTCGATCGACACCGGGCCTCCGCTGCCCAACAACCTGCGGATCTACGCCAACAGCTCCGCGAAGATCGATTTCGCGCCGAATGCGCGCTTTGTAGGCTTCATATACGCGCCCCTGGCAACGATCGACATCAAGCCAAACGCCTCCGTCTACGGGGCGCTCTGGGGCCGCGACCTCAATATCTCGCCAAACGGAGACATCTTCACCGATAACGATCTTTTCCGCTCCATGTTCCAGACCTCGCTCGTGCTGCATTCCTGGAAGCAGGTTCTGGACTAATAGGCCGACGGGCCGGACGGCGCACCGGGGTGGGGCTTGCACGACGCGAGCGGGCTCGTATAACTCCCGCCAAACGTAAGGCGGGCAGGCGCCCCTCCATTCCGGACCGAACCCTTGCAGTGGAGGGCGGAGTTACACGACGCCGGGTTGCGCTTCGCGACATTCGGATTCTGGACTTCCTCCAGCTCCCTCATTCCCTGCTGGCCGAAAACGCCAGACCGGGTGTATGCTTTCCTGCGGATGCCATGAAGACTCGCCCTCCAGCCGTGGCCGGCATGTTCTATCCCGATAGCGTGCCAGCCCTCGAAGCCGAAGTCTCCGCCTACCTGGAGCAAGGGACACCTGCATCGGCCGGACCCGTGCCGGGCGCCGGGCCCAAAGCCATTGTTGCACCACACGCCGGCTACCGATATTCCGGGCCGATCGCAGGCAGCGCCTACGCACGCCTCGCCCCTCTGCGGCAACGCGTCGAACGCGTCATCCTCTCCGGCCCCAGCCACTTCGTCGGCTTCCGCGGCATCGCCGCAAGTAGCGCGGATGCGTTCGACTCCCCGCTCGGCCGCGTGCCCGTCGACCGGGCCTGCATCGATCAACTCGTCGACCAGCGTCTGATTTCGATTCTCGACGAGGCGCATCGTCGCGAGCACTCGCTCGAAGTGCATCTCCCCTTTCTCCAACAATGTCTCGACCGCTTCTCGCTCGTGCCCCTCGTCGTCGGCGATGCCGCGCCCCGCGAAGTTGCAGCCGTCTTTGAAGCGGTTTGGGGGGGCGACGAAACCCTGCTGGTCATCAGCTCCGACCTGAGCCACTACCTCGATTACACCACGGCGCAGCGACTCGACCGCCGCACCGCCGATGCCATCGAGGCGCTCGATCCGGATGCCATCGACGTCGACCAGGCCTGCGGTCGACTGCCGATCCAGGGCCTGCTGCTGCTGGCCCGCGAAAAAGGCATGAAGGCAGAAACGGTTGACCTTCGAAGCTCTGGCGATACCGCCGGGCCGCGCAACGAGGTGGTGGGATATGGCGCCTTCTGCTTCCGATAACCCACCCGCCAGCCGTTTCTCGCCCGAGGAGCGCAATCTGCTCCTCCAGACGGCGGCCGACTCCATCGAATATGGCCTGCACCGCGGCGAGCCGTTCCCGGTTGTGGTCGACCGCTTCCCCGAGTCGCTGCGCGCGCCGGGCGCCTGCTTCGTCACGCTCGAACAGCACGGCGAGCTGCGCGGCTGCATCGGCAGTCTGCAGGCGCGCCGCCCGCTCATCGCGGATGTCTCAGAAAACGCCTTCGCCGCCGCCAACCGCGACACCCGTTTCGACCCCGTGCGCGTCGAGGAACTCCACGACCTCGAAATCCAGGTCTCCATTCTCAATCCGCCGGAGCCGCTCGCGGTCTCCGGCGAGGCCGACCTCTGTGCAAAACTGCGTCCCGGCATCGACGGCGTTATTCTGGAAGACGCCCGACACCGGGGCACCTTCCTGCCATCCGTCTGGGAAGATTGCCCCGACCCCGCCGAATTCGTCCGGCACCTCAAGCGCAAGGCCGGCCTGCCTGCCGACTACTGGGCGCCCGACCTCCGGGTGTCCCGCTACACGGTCGAATGCATTCCTTGACTCACGCCCCGTCCCTTGCCACATTCCCGCGTCGCGATATTTTCGAGAAGTGTTTAACAAGGCAGGCAGCCATGGCAGCACCATTCAGACAACAGGCCACCGTCGTTTCCACCCGCCGCATCACCCCGGAGGAGTCCACCGAGGAGGTGCGGGAGATCGTCATGGAAATCAACGGCGACAACCAGACCTTCCAGCCCGGCCAGAGCGTCGGCGTGCTGGCCCCGCCGCCGGAAGGCTCCTCCGACGAGCACCATGCCCGCCTTTACAGCATTGCCGACATCCTCCCGTCCGAGACAGAAGGGCGCACCCGCTTCGCGCTCTGCGTGCGCCGCTGCAACACCGTCGACAAATTCACCGGAGCGGTCACCAGGGGCGTGGCCTCAAACTATCTCTGCGACCTGCAACCCGGCGATTCCGTGGCCGTCACCGGGCCGAGCGGCATTCCGTTCCCGGTCCCGAAGCAGAAAGAGGCCAAGCTGATCCTCATCGGCACGGGCACCGGCATCGCGCCGTTCCGCGCCTTCGTGAAGCACCTCCACAAGAATGTTCCGAACTGGAAAGGCACCATCTGGCTCTTCTATGGCGCCAAGAGCGGGCTCGATCTGCTCTATCTCAACGACCCCGTCGATAACCTTGCCGACTACTACGACAAAGAGACCTTCGAGGCCTTCCAGGCCCTCAGCGAAAAGCCGAACTGGGCCGACCCTCTTGCCTGGGACCAGGCCTTTGCCGAGCGTGGCGCCGAACTCTACAAAATGCTGCACGACGCTGAAACATACGTTTATGTTGCCGGTCTGCGCGACATGGTACACGGACTCAACGGCACCTTCTCTGAACTCGCCGGCGGCGCTGGCCAGTGGCTGCACCTCAAAAAGAAGCTCATCGAAGAAGGCCGCTGGGTCGAGCTCGTCTATTAGCTCAATGCATCACTTTACCTGATCGCCCAGCAGGAAGCGCAGAGCCTGCTCCCGACCCGGCCGCACGTCTGCCGACTCCAGGCACTCTCGCAGCCACGCGGCGGGAAAGTGCGATAAAATGGGCCATGCAGCTCGTTGCAGAGCCAGTTTGGTGTATTTTCTGGCCACGCGCTCGTCCTGCAGCAGTGCTTCCAATTCGGTGGTTTTCGGATGCTTCAGAATACCCGGAAAAACAGGCAGCACGACATCGCGGCCATCGGCGAGACGGCACATCGCACAGCCCTCGCTGGCCGCATATTTGTACACCCGCTTCAATGTGCATTCCCCTCCGGCGGAGGCATCGCCTTCAACCATCCCAGTAGCAGATCGCGGCAGCCCCGCGCCATGCCCGGATCTACGTCGGGGTAACCGGCGAGATCGTCCTCGATGGCCTCGTCGCTCCAAGCGAGCAAGCGCTCCGTCAACAGCAACAGATCCTGTCGGGCGACGAATGCTATGGCATCCGTCTTCAGCTCCGGAGCGTGTCGCAATACCGCCGCTACGTCCACCAGGTCGCGCGCCTCCGATCGTTCAGCAAGACACTGAATCTTGTCGGCCAGATAGCGACTCAATGTCACGCGCAGGATTCCACGCGCTGACCGCGCTGCGACAAGGTCCTGGTCGCCTACATCCTGGTAATTTGAGAGCACCTCCAACACGATCTGTTCTGTGCCAGGAAGCCTGAGCGCGCCCTGAAATCCAGAGCCGTAAAGATCCGGTCCCTGTGTAATGGAAAACCGATCAGCAAACGCTGCCTGCAATTCGGCGAGGAGCGGGCGTGTATCCTGAAGCGCAGCTCGAGTATGAAAATCCAGATCGAAAGACTGTCGATGATGCAACTCTTCGATTGCAACCGATGAAGTACCAGCCCAGTAGCACTCCGCAACGAGACGCGGGCACCGCGCAACCAGCTCCTTCAGCGCCGCAATCAGGGTCTCGTCCTGTGGAAGCTGCTTCATGGCATGATAACGGCGCTTTCAGGCAGAAGAAGTCAATGCCAGAACGCAGTCGGGTTCCGACGCCAGGTAGTCGCCCGTCACCGCGTAGGCGCGTGATCGCGAGCCGCCGCAGACCTCCACATACTCGCAGCGACCGCAAACGCCCTTGAGCCGCGAACTATCGCGCAACTCGCGGAAGAGGGGATGTCCTCGATAGACCTGCACGATATCGTCCGTGCGCACGTTGCCGGCCACGATCGGCAGAAAGCCGCTGGGACAAATACTGCCGGTGTGATCGACAAAACAGAAGCCTTTGCCCGCATTCACGACCTTTGACGAGGTGCCAATGACGCGCGCATCGCCGGACGGCCGACGCTCCACCGCGCGCCCGCCGTGTTCGCCTTCGGCTGCTGCGCCCTGCTGTTGGGCGACATAGCGACGGTAATGCTGACCTTCTGTCACCTTGATCATGAACGGCGCCCGTTTCGATAACCGGTGCAGCTTCTCAAAGAGCGCCTCATACTCCTGCGGCGTGCAGCCTTCCAGCACCGTGCCGCGGCCCGTTGGCACAAGAAAGAAGACCTCCCAGAAAACGATGTCCAGGCTCTCCACCAGCGCGGCCAGTTCGTCGAATTCGTGGAAGTTGTACCGGCTCAGGACCGTGTTGATCTGCAACGGAATATCCAGTTCGCGCGCCCAGCGGGCCCCGCGCAGCGTCAGATCGAAAGAACCCGGCACGTTCCGAAAAGCATCGTGCCGCTCCGCCGTGGGTGCATCGATACTGAACGCCACCTGGTCAATCCCCGCGGCCTTGAGCGAAGCCAGCCGCTCGCGCGTTAATCGTGGCGTGCCCGCCGGGATGGTGCCCATGCGCAGGCCGATCTTTTTGCCGTATGCGATCAGTTCCTCCAGGTCGTCGCGCTGGATCGGGTCGCCCCCGGTGAGAACGACGATCGGCGTGCCCATCGCCTGAATCCGGTCGAGGAGCCTGCATCCTTCCTCCAGCGTCAGCTCGCGCGGATCGCGCCGGTCGATTGCGTCGGCGCGGCAATGCTGGCAGGCCAGTGCGCAGGCGCGGGTGACCTCCCAGATGACCAGGAGCGGGGCCTGCTCGAAATCGACCGAGAACCCCCCACGCGCCGGACGAGTTGAGCTGGGCCTACTGGATTGCGAAGTAACAGGGTGCACACGCCATAAATCGCCCAAAAGACCAGCCGGCGCAAGGGGCATTCATCGGGACCGTTCCCGACCATGAGCCAGATGGAAGGCCCAGCCTCCCTTCCGCTGCCCTGGTTGGAGGACGGACATCCTGTCCGTCGCCGCATAGTGCAACGCAAGGACAAGGATACGGTATACAGCAATTCTCAGTATGGCCTGGAACGGGTTGTTCGGGCCTGCTGAAGCAGGTACTACGAACGGGTTTTCGCCGGGTCTTCGCCCGTTTGTAGTCCCGCCTTCAGGCGGCAAGGGCCATAATGAGAATTGCTGTACGGCATACGCTGGGACTTCAAACTTTGATGGATGGTCCTTTTTGCCGAAGACCCCGGCGCCGGCGACCTGATCAGCCACGCCCCGCCCGGGTCCACCGTGACCGTCAACCCCAACCCCTTCATGTCTGGGTGTGTTGATTTATGCGGAACTACAGACGCCGACAGGCCATCCGCAAGCGGAGGCCCTACAGAACATTAGGAAATTGAATGTAGGGCGCGCGCTTGCGCGTCGCCTTCGGAGCAAATCAACACACCCTGTCTCAGTGCGACAACTACCACGCGCTTGTGGCCACTCCGGGACGGCCCAGGGCGCCAAAAATCCGGCGAAAGCGCTTGCCCGCGTTGGGAGAGCCCGCTATCTTCCCGCACCCTGATGAACCGCCCCGGACCGGCGCGGACCAGTTGCAGAAAGCAGAGAGCCATGAAGAAAGAACTACACCCCAGATACGTCGAGGCGACGGTGACCTGCGCCTGCGGGAACGTGTTGAAGACCCGTTCGACCGTGAAGGAGATGCACATTAACACCTGCGCCGCCTGCCACCCGTTCTTCACGGGTAAGGCCAAGCACATCGATACCGAAGGCCGCGTGGCCCGCTTCCAGAAGCGGTACGGCAAAGCGAAATAGCGAACGGTTTCCGAAGGGTCAGGGCCGGCGATTCCGCCACCCTGGCCCTTTTTCTGTTCCGCCCACCCGCCGCGCCGCACAGGGAACGGACGAACGCCATGATCGATGAGGTCTATCTGCAAGGGCTGCAAAGCCGGCGAAGCTCGATCGAAGCGGAGATGGGACTCCCGGCCACCGCCGCCGACCACCGCAGGTTGCGCGATCTGACGCGGGAGCACGCCCGGCTCCGAGGCCTGGAAGAGGCCGCCGCACGCCTGCTCGACCTGCGGCGGCAGTTGGCCGACAACGAGGCGCTGCGAAACGACGAAGAGGTGGATGCCGAACTCCGCGAAATGGCCGAGGCCGAACACGCTACGCTGCTCGAAGCCATGGAGGAGGCCGAACGTAGCCTGCGCCTGGCGCTGATTCCGCCGGACCCGGACGACGCGCGCAATGTGATCATGGAAATCCGCGCCGGCACGGGCGGGGAGGAGGCCGCGCTCTTCGCCGGCGATCTCTTCCGCCTTTATGCCCGCTTTGCCGAGTTGCGCGGCTGGCGGACGCAGGTGCTCGATGCGCACCCGACGAGCCTCGGTGGCTTTAAAGAGGTCGTCTTCTCGGTCGAGGGTGAGGATGTCTATAAGTGGCTGCGATACGAGAGCGGCGGCCATCGGGTGCAGCGCGTGCCGGAGACGGAGGCGTCGGGCCGCATTCACACCTCGGCGGCTACTGTGGCCGTTCTGCCGGAGGCGGATGACCTGGACGAGATTGATGTGCGGCCAGAGGACCTGCGCGTGGACACCTATCGCGCCAGCGGGGCAGGGGGGCAGCACGTGAACAAGACCGACTCTGCTGTGCGCATTACACACCTGCCGACCGGTATCGTGGTGCAGAGCCAGGACGAGCGGTCGCAGCACCGGAATCGGGATAAGTGCATGCGCATGCTCAAGGCGCACTTGCTGGAGGTGCAGCGCCACGAGGAAGAATCGCGCGTGGCCGATTCGAGGCGCAGCCAGATTGGGTCCGGCGACCGGAGCCAGCGTATTCGCACCTATAATTTTCCCCAGAACCGCATCACCGATCACCGCATCAACCTCACACTCTACAACCTGGACCGGATGATCGAGGGGGATATGGAGAGTCTGCTCACCGCGCTGGTGGAGCATGACACGGACCTGCGCATGCAGCAGCAGGTGGATGCTTCCTGGTCGGCCGCCTGATCCGATGCAGGGCACGACCAGGGAAGGCGAGGGCGGTCGCCGGGTCGCCGATGTATGCCGGGCCGCGGCGCAGCGGCTGACCAAGGCGGGCCTGGAGGATGGGGAATCGGTCGCGCGCCAGGCCGTTGCGTTCCTGCTCGGTTGCAGCGTGCCCGACCTGCATCGCCGCGCCCTGGAGCCGTGGCCCGCGGCGGCGAGCCTGCGGCTGGAGGACGCACTCGACCGGCTCGCGGCGCACGAGCCGCCCGCCTATGTCTTCGGCGATGCCGAGTTCCGTGGCCACCGCATCGTCGTGGACGCCCGCGTGCTGGTGCCGCGGCCGGAGACGGAACAGCTCGTGCAGGCGGTGTTGGACGATGCCTCGCTCTGGTCGCGGGAAACGGTGCAGATCGCCGATGTCTGCACGGGCTCAGGCTGCATTGCCGTGGCGCTGGCGCTCGAACAACCGCGCGCGCGGGTCGTGGCCATCGATGTGAGCGAGGAGGCGCTGGCGGTGGCGCGCCTGAATGTAATCGCGCACGGGCTCGAAGACCGGGTGCGTCTGGTGCAGGGCGAATGGCTGGCGGATCTTCCGGATGAAAAGTTCGATGCGGTGGTGTCGAATCCGCCCTATGTGACAGACGCGGAGTGGTGTGCGCTGCCGCCGCGTGTGCGCGCCCACGAACCGCGTCTGGCCCTGGTGGGCGGCGCGGATGGCCTCGATGCCTACCGGTTCATCGCCCCTCAGGCCTATCGGGCGCTGCTGCGTGGAGGACGAATATTCCTCGAAATTGGGGCGTTTCAGAGCGATTTGGTGTCGGCCATTGTTGCAGCGGCGGGGTTTTCTGGCATACAATACTATCAGGATTATCAGGGACGGGACCGTTGGGTCACCGCGACAAAACCATGAGGCGAAGCACGTATAAAGGGCGCCCGCTGCCGCCCGACGCGGCAAGGACCAAGAGCATCTATATGCTGGTCCTCTTCCTCTTTGGCGGGGTGGTGGTGATCTGGCAGGCGCACTGGGCCTCGCAGAATCGGGAAATTTATTTACGCCGCGAGACACGGTTCCGGGTCGGCCCGAATGCCTCCGTTTTTCAGGAGTGTCTGGTCTGCAATACGCATGGGCGCATTCTGGTGGATGAGGAGGATCGGATGTGCCCGGTCTGTTTCGGTGTTGGCGGCAATTTTGTGAAGCGGTTCGACACGGGCGAAGCGGTTTGCGCCTACTGCACTGGGCAGGGCCGCGTCTTCGACACGCGTACGGCAGGCGGGCTGGAGTGCAGGATTTGTGAGGGGCGCGGGGCCAAGCGTATGCCGCAACACTTGATGTTCTGCCCCGAATGCCGGGGCGGCGGCGAGCAGCGCATACCGGATACGCGGGAATTTGAGGATTGCTGGCTTTGCAAAGGGCGGGGCATGCTGGCCAGAGAAATCGGGGAGCGGCTCCAACCGTCGCAGGACCCGTAAGCATCGAGAGTTTTTATGTTCGATTCCCTCAGTACCTCATTAAACAAGGTGTTTCGTGACCTGCGCGGCTACGGCAAGCTCAGCGAAAAGAATGTGAAAGACGCCCTGCGCGAAGTGCGCATGGCCCTGCTCGAAGCCGACGTGCATTACCAGGTGGCCCGCGACTTTGTGGCGCGCGTGCAGGAAAAATGCCTCGGCGCCGATGTGCTCGAGAGCGTTACGCCAGGCCAGCAATTCGTGAAGCACGTGAACGACGAACTGGCCGACCTGCTCGGGGGCGCCCGCAAGGAGTTCGACTTCTCGGCGCGTCCGGCCGCTGTGATGATGCTGGGGCTGCACGGCGCGGGCAAAACCACCACTTGCGGCAAGCTGGCCCGGCGCTGGAATCAGCCCGGCCGCAAGACGCTGCTGGTGGCCTGCGATATCCGGCGGCCCGCGGCTGTGGACCAGTTGCAGATCCTGGCCGGGCAGACCGGCGCCGAGTTTCTCGGCCCCGAACCCGGCGAGAGCGTGCCGACCCTCGGCGCGCGCGCGGTTCAACACGCCCGCCGCATCGGCGCCGACCGGGTCATCTACGATACCGGCGGCCGTTTCCAGATCGATGACGAACTCGTTCAGGAACTCAAAGAACTGAAGGAGGCCGTCAACCCCCACAACGTGGTGCTCGTCGTCGACTCGGCGATCGGGCAGGAATCGGTCTCGGTGGCGGAGACGTTTAATGAGGCCGTCGGCTTGACCGGCCTGATCCTCACGAAACTCGACGGCGATGCGCGCGGCGGCGCGGCGCTTTCCATCCACGCGGTGACGAAATGCCCCATTCTCATGGTGGGCGTCGGCGAAAAGGCGGAGGACCTCGACGACTTCTATCCCGACCGCATGGCCTCGCGGATTCTGGGCATGGGCGACGTGGTCAGTTTCGTCGAAAAAGCGCAGGCCTCTTTCGATATCGATGAGATGGCCCGCATGGAGGAGCGGGTCAACAAGAACCGCCTCGATCTCGAAGATTTCCTGATGCAACTCCGTCAGATCAAGAAGCTTGGCTCTTTGCAGGGGCTCATCGACCTCCTGCCCGGTGCGTCGAATCTACCCGCGGATGTCAAGGAAAATGCCATGGGGCAATCCGCGGACGGCATGAAGCGGGCCGAGGCCATTATTCTGAGCATGACCCCCCGCGAGCGGCGCCGACCGCAATTGATCGATGCCAACCGGAAGCGACGCATTGCCAGGGGCAGCGGGGTGGAAGTGAGCGATGTGAACGAATTGCTCAAGAATTTCGGCCGCGCCCAGAAAATGGCGAAATCTTTCAAGAAGAATCAAAAAAGATTGCTTCGGCGGGGCAGGTGAGGTAGACAACTGCGCTTTTCCGCCAGTCTCAGGGGGCGGTTTTTGGATTGATTTGCAGGAGACGATGACATGCCGGTAGTGCTTAGACTTTCTCGTATGGGGAACAACAACAACCCGTTCTATCGGGTGGTGGCGCAGGATTCTCGTGTGCCCGGAGATGGCCGTTATATCGAGGGCCTTGGCTGGTACGACCCCAAGATCGATGGTGTGAACTACCGCCTGAAGATGGATCGCGTCTCCTACTGGCTCGATAACGGCGCGTTGGTTTCCGACACCGTCAAGAGTCTCATCAAGAAAGCGCGCAACGCCCCGCCGCCGGCTGTCGAGGAGCCCGCTGCCTCCGAGCCGGTTGCCGAAGAGGCCGCCCCTGCGGCGGAAGCGCCGCCCGCGGAGGAAGCTGCGCCGGCGGATACGCCTGAAGCCGCCACACCTTCCGCTTGATGGAGCCAGTGCCTATGCGTGCCGTACTGGAATCGATCCTCGCCGCCCTCGTGGACCAGCCCGACGCGGTTCGGATTACTGGTCTCGAAGGCGAGAAGACCTGCATCTTCGAACTGCGCTGCGATAACCGCGATCTTGGCAAGGTCATTGGCAAGAAAGGCAAGACCATCGCCGCCATTCGCACCGTGCTGAACGCCATCGCTTCGCGGGACGGCAAGCGCGCACTGCTCGAAGTTGTGGAATAGCGACACCACCCGCCGCATTGGATCCCAGCAGTTCTCATTATGCGGGACTCGTTCACTTGTCTGACTTTGTCATTCCGAGCGAAGTCGAGGAATCTCCAGTGTTTTCGAAGATCTGGAGATCCCTCGACAAGCTCGGGATGACAGATCCCTACGAAGTACGATCAAAATGAGAACTGCTGATTGGATCCCCATGCGGATCGATGTCATCACCATCTTCCCCGGCATGCTCGAAGGGTTCCTGGGCGAGAGCATGGTGAAGCGGGCCCGCGACATGGGCATCGTGGATCTGCGCACTGTCCAACTCCGCGATTTCACCCACGACCGCCACCGTTCCGTGGATGATCGCCCTTATGGCGGCGGCCCCGGCATGGTCATGAAACCGGAGCCGATCTTCGACGCCGTCGCGTCCCTTTCCGCCCCTGATGCGCGCGTCGTGCTGATGTCGCCGCAAGGCCGCCCATTCACCCAGGCCACGGCCCGGGATCTCGCCGCCGAGGAACACCTGATTTTCGTCTGCGGCCATTACGAAGGCGTCGACGAGCGCGTGCGTGAGGCGCTGGTCACCGACGAAATTTCCATCGGCGACTACGTCCTGACCAACGGCGTACTGCCGGCCGCCGTGGTAATCGACGCCGTTGTGCGCCTGTTGCCCGGTGTGCTCGGCGCCGGTGAGGCGGGCCACCAGCAGGAGTCCTTCAGTGAAGGAAAGCTGGAGCATCCCCAATACACGCGCCCCCCCGAGTATCGTGGCATGCGCGTGCCGGAGGTACTGCTCTCCGGCGACCACGGGGCGGTCGAGCAATGGCGCCGCGCGCAGTCCAAGGCCCGTACCCGCGCCCGCCGCCCGGATCTGCTCGATGGCGCGGATTGAGTTTGCCGGGCAGATGGCCTTAAACGGTGCAGCCATGTTCTTGCAGCGGAATCCATCGCTCTGATTTCAGCGGACACTGATTGACTTCTTCACGGCTTTGCGTGAGTTTGTGACCAATGATGGTGCGAGGCTTGGCCGATGAACTACATGGCATACATTTCTCGATCTGATGCGGTTTGTGGCGGTGAACCGGTCGTCACTGGAACACGGATCCCTCTGCGAACAATTCTTGCTAGTTTAGCCGAAGGCGATTCGGTATCGGTCATTCTCCAAGATTATCCGACGCTGACCGAGGATGCCGTTCGTGCAGTAATCGCTTTCGCCGCCTCGTGTGCGGAAGAAGACATCCCTGTCCCGCCGTTGCCCGTCATGGCATGAAGATCAAGCTCGACGAGAATATTCCCGTTGGCCTTTGTGGTGTTCTCGCTGCCTCAGGTCACGATGTTGACACGGCCAAGGAAGAGGGGGTGGCCGGACAAGATGATGATATTGTGTGGAAGGCAGCCAAGGGGGCGGGCAGGTTCTTGATCACCCAGGATCTTGATTTCTCCGACATACGGAAGTTCGCTCCTGGAACACATCCTGGCCTTCTTCTGGTGAGGCTGCGCGAGCCGAGTCGAAACAGCTTGATAAAGCGGGTTTCCGATCTTTTCAGTCGTGAATACTCCCGTGATTGGTCAGGCTGCTTTGTCGTGGTCACTGACCATAAGATGCGAATTAGGCGCCCATGAACCGCTGCCACGCTAAAGACATTGTGCCTGCGAAGCCCCAACAGAGATTCCGCCGAACACCCTTTGGTGTTCGCGGTCAACGCCCCAACTATGTTGAATTCCAGCTTCAGGTTTGGGCTCTTTCTGGGGCTGGGCACCCCACAATGGCGCAGTACAGGCTGTCCGGGATGGCGGCGTAGATCGGCCCTTTTCTGCGGAAGCCAACGAAGGGACGCTCTGAATCTTGCCGCTAGGGCGTCTTCCCTCGTCTGCTTTTCCGACAGGTCCGCCCGCTCTGCGGGGAAAAGCGCTTTTCGCCACCAAACCCCCTTGACAGTGGGCCGCGCCCGGCTATCCTCACCGCCTCATTTGAACAGGGAGTAGGCAAGCATGAAGACCCCCATCATCGACAAAATCGAACAAGAACAACTCAAGACCGAGGCGCCCCCCGCATTCGCTCCCGGCGACACCGTCAAGGTGCACGTGAACATTAAAGAGGGCGATAAACAGCGCATTCAGCTTTTCGAAGGTCTCGTCATTGCCCGCAAAGGCTCCGGCGCCACCGAGACCTTCACGGTCCGCCGCATCTCCCACGGCGAAGGGGTCGAGCGCGTCTTCCCGTTGCACTCCCCGAACGTGACCAAAGTGGAAGTAACCCGCCGCGGCAAGGTCCGCCGCGCCAAGCTCTATTACCTGCGCGGGCTCAGCGGCAAGAAGGCGCGCGTCAAAGAGAAGCGCTTCTGACGGGGTCGTCCCCGTGCTCACGGAAGAGCGCCAGGCCTGGTCGAGCGGTTGCGCCCGCGTGGCTGGCGTGGACGAAGCCGGCCGCGGCCCGCTGGCTGGCCCCGTTTTCGCGGCGGCTGTCTGCTTTCCGTCTGGCCTGTTTGCCGCAGGTATTCCGTCAAAACTTGTCGGCCTCACCGACTCAAAGAAACTCTCGGCCGCACAGCGCGACCGCTACTTCGACCAACTGGTCCAACTCCCCGACATCGACTACGGCATCGCGTGCGCCGATGTGGCGGAGATCGACGAGATCAATATTCTGCAAGCCACCTGGCGCGCCATGCATCGCGCCGTCGACGGGTTGAAGCAGTCGCCTGATCTCGTGCTGGTCGATGGGCCGCACCTGCCAAAGTGGCCTTATCCCTCGCGCCCGCTCGTACGCGGCGACAGCCGAAGCCTTTCGATCGCCGCCGCCAGTGTCCTTGCCAAGGTCAGCCGTGACCGCGCCATGCTGGATCTGGACCGGCGCTACCCGAACTACGGCTTCGCGCGACACAAAGGCTATGGCACCAAAGCGCATCTCGAAGCCTTGCGCCGCTATGGGCCTGCTCCCTGCCATCGCCGCTCGTTTCGCGGCGTGGTGGTGGATCCTTCGTCGGGAGACGGTTGACCATGTGGTGGCCCTTCCGCAAAGCGGCGCGCGACGGCGAACCCCGGCACCTCCGCGTCGGCGAGTGGGGCGAAGCGGAGGCCGCGCGTTATCTCAAAAAGCAGGGGTTCAAAGTGCTGGGCCGTCGCGTGCGCATCGGGCGCAGCGATGAACTGGACCTCGTCTGCCGCGATGGCGTGGCGCTCGTCTTTGTCGAAGTGAAGACCCGCAGAAGCGAGGCCTTCGGGCGTGCCGCTTCCGCTGTGGATCGCCGAAAACGCCTGGCCCTCTCCCGTGCCGCGATCCGTTATCTGAAGCGGCTGAAAGAACAGCCGGATTGTTTTCGATTCGATGTTGTCGAAGTGATCGGTTCCCCGGAGGAGGGCGTGGAGACCGTACGCCACATCGAAAACGTCTTCCCGCTCGAAGGCCGCCTGCGCCCGCCGCCGTAAAAGGGGTTGCCCCCTCTGCTGGTACGTGTACGAGTACGGTAAATCATGGCCGCCCGATACACGCTCAGGTTCTCATGGTCGAATGCCTGCCTCGTCATTCGACCCCGTACTCGTACACCTACTCTTACACGCCTATCTCTCCCCTAGTCAGAAAATCTACCGGATCGAATACCCTGCAAATGTCCAAACTCCAGGGCAGGAACATCCTGCCCCCCTCTCTCGCGCCGTAGTACCCCGCGATTGTACTTTTTCATGCGGATCCCTCCCACGCTGTCCCCAGCAGCCGCCTCCCAATCTTGACCCGCCAAGGGAAAGAGGGGAGAGTGCCGCGCTTATGAACCGTGCTGAAACAGAAGCGCCCCCGGAAAGCCCGCCCCTTGCCCGCCGGATCGTACAGGAAGACGGCGTGGTCGTAGAGCATGAGAACTTTCAGGGCGATTACCGGCTCCTGCGTCTCCAGGCGCCAGCCATCACGCCGCTCGTGCAGCCCGGCCAGTTTCTTCACCTCAAGGCGCCACACGCCGCCGAGTCGCTCCTGCGCCGCCCGTTCAGCATCTATCAGGCCGCCGATGGTGTAGTGTCGATCCTTTACAAAGACATCGGCCGCGGCACGAGGGCCATGACCTTCCTGCGCCCCGGCGAAACACTCAACCTCCTCGGGCCGCTGGGCACCGGATACCCGCTAGAAGACCGAGGCACGTTCCCCGTGCTTGTCGCCGGCGGCTACGGCATGGCGGCGCTCTACCTGCTCGCGAAACGCCATCCGAACCGCGGCATCGCCTTCTTCGGCGGGGCAACCCCGGGCGACATCCTCTGCGTGCCCGAGTTCGAGGCGCTTGGCTGGGAAGTGCGCGTTACCACCATCGACGGCGGGCTCGGCATGCAAGGCAAAGTGACCGTGGCGATCGACGCATGGCTGGCCGAGATCGACGAGACGGTGCGCCCCGAGTTCTATGCCTGTGGTCCGAACGCGATGCTGAAAGCCGTGGGCGATCACGCCCTGGCGCGCGACGCGCTGGCCTGGCTCTCCATGGACCGTAACATGGGCTGCGGCGTTGGCGCCTGCCTCACCTGCGTTCAGAAGCTGCATACCGAAGAGGGCGGCTGGACGTGGGCGCGCGTCTGCCGCGAAGGCCCGGTCTTCGAAACACGCCGCATCCTTTGGGACGAGGAGAAAGCAACATGACCCCGGTCCAGGCCGCACCCGATCTGCGCGTGAATCTCGGCGGCATCGCCATGAAGAATCCCGTCATGGTCGCCTCCGGCACCTTCGGTTATGGCCCCGAATACGCCGACTTGGTCGATCTCAACCAACTCGGTGCCATGGTCGTGAAGGGCATTCATCTCGAACCCACACGCGGCAACGAAACGCCCCGCACCTTCGAGACCGCCAGCGGGCTGCTGAACGCCATCGGGCTGCCTAACCCTGGCTTCGACGGGTTCGTCAAAACCTACATGCCTTTCCTCCGCCAATACGATGTGCCGGTTATCGTCAATATCTGGGGGCGGACCGTGGACGAGTACGCGGAGGTGGCGCGACGCTTCAACGACGTGGACGGCGTGCACGGACTCGAGATCAATGTCTCCTGCCCCAACATCAAAGAGGGCAGCGCCCTCTTCGGCACGGACCTCGACATGTTCCGACGTGTGGTCGATGCGGTGCGTGCCCGCACGCGCCTGCCTGTGATCCCGAAGCTAGCCCCGAATGTTGGGGATATTCGCGCTTTCGCCTGCGCCGCCGAGGCGTGCGGCGCTAACGCGATTTCGCTTATCAATTCCTTCCCCGCGCTGGCCATCGATGCCGAAACGCGCCGCCCGGAACTTGCGAATGTCACCGGCGGTCTCTCCGGCCCGGCCATCAAACCCATTGCCCTCAAGCTTGTCTGGGAAGCGGCGCGGGCCGTCTCCATTCCCGTTGTGGGCATTGGCGGCATCTTCAATGCGACCGATGCCATCGAGTTCCTCATTGCTGGAGCCGATGCCGTCGCCATCGGCACCGCCAATTTCACGCACCCCGGCACGGCCATGGAAACGGTGAGAGGCATTGCAGAATACCTAGACCGCCATGGCCTCGCACGCGTCGGCGATCTGGTTGGAACACTGGCGGCATGATGCGCTCGCCTCGCTTCACGATCTGGGCGCTGAGCCTCCTCTTCGCCGCGATCTCTATCTGGTGGCTCTTCCATATTCCCTGGTCGCCCGCCCGCTTCCTCTCCGCGCTGCCCGCCGAGGCGGTTCTGGTGAGTGTGCATCGCGAAGTGCCCGCGCGATGGGAAGCACTTGCCGATAATCCACTTTTCCAGAGTTTGCTCGAAACCGCAGGTATGGAACCGGAGGAGATCGACGCCCTGCGCGGCGAAGAGGGCGTCGGTCGGGTCCTGAACGCCCTGCGCCCACGGGAGATTGCGATCGCCTATGTGCCGAGCCTGGGGATCTATCAGGAGCCCACCTGGGTCATGGCCGCCTGGCTGGGCGGTCGCAGCCAGTGGGTACGCGCCGCGCTGGCCTTGGGTCGCGTCGGCGGTTTACAGCGCCAGACCTGGTTTTCCAACCGCAGCGTCTGGACCTTCGAAGAGCCCCTCGCAGGCACGCATCTCCACTTTTCCTTCCTCATCGAGGAAGGCGTTCTCATGGGCTGCCTCTCCCGCCATCCCGAAACGCTCTACTCGGTGTTGCGGCGATTCAAAGGCCAGGCCCCTTCTCTCGGCCGCACACCGCGCGACCCCCTGCTTTTCGACTGGATTGCCGAATCGACCGCCCCGGACCGGGGCTGGGTCCAGCCGCCCTTTCTGCTGGGACCCGGCGCGGGCCGGGCACCATGGCTCTTCGCCTTCGAAGACCTGACGGCGCCCGTGCTGGCAGGTCATGCCCGCCCGCTAGCGCCGGCCCCGTCTGCCGGCGAAGTGGCGACGCGCAATTCCGATGGGCCTGGTCGCCTCTTCGGCGATATGGCCCGCGCCATGGCGGTCGCCGAATCTCTGCCCGCGCTGCCGATCCCCTGGATGCCGTTCCTTACCGAGGCGGTCGAAAGTGTGGGTGCGACGGATCTGCATCTCGCGTTGCTCGGCGGCGAAGAGAGCGGGCGCATGCACGGTATCCGTATCCCCGCGTTGGCCATTGCGGGAAGCGTCGAGGACGAGGAGGCAAGCCTCGCCGCGGCGCGCGACTATCTTGACCGCTTGAACGCCCGACACGGCTGGGGCCTCTTTCCCGCCGAGGAACGGATCGGCGAGCGGCGCGGCTTCAGCGTGAGCAGTTCGGAACCGACCCCTTATGGCGCGCTCCCGGCTGGCGAGCGCGTCGGGTTCGCCGCCCTGGACGGGCAACTGCTCGTCTCCAGCAGCATGGACGTATTGCGTCGGCTCGTTTCCCGTTACGACTGGAGCGTGGCCGAGGCGGAAGCTGAGGCGGGCGGCTGGCGGCGGCGCGCACCGATGCGCGAGGGGGCCGTGTCGGTCTGGTTCGATCTGGCGCGCACCGCCGAGACCTTGCGCAAGGGGTTGTATGCCCGCGCACTGGTGCGCATGGCTGCTGGTGGCCAGGTTGACATGGATGCCGAAATGGATCGCGCGCGGGAAACCGCCGCCTGGCTCGAGGTCTTTTCCCCGCTTGGCGAATTATTGCTTTGGGAGCAGGGTAGGGCGTGGCATTTCGAGTTGGGGCCCATGCCCGAAACGATGGCGCCCGTGGCAAGGAGTGAGGAACTATGAAGAAGATCTGGATATTTTTAGCGACCGGCGCCGGGCTTGGGTTCAGTCCCGTGGCCTCCGGAACCGTTGGCAGTGTGTGGGGTCCGCTCATCGTCTGGGCCATGCAGGACCTGAGTCTTGCGCTCTACCTGGTTGTCTGTGTCGTGCTGACGCTGGTGGCCATCCCTATTTGCGGCGAGGCGGAAAAGATTCTCGGGAAAAAAGACGACGGGCGCATTGTCGCCGATGAATACATGACGTTCCCCATCTGCATGATCGGCCTGCCCTTCGTGCCGTGGGTCGTGGTGCTGGCTTTTCTCAGTAATCGGTTCTTCGACATCTGGAAGCCGCCGCCCGCGCGCCAGTTGCAAGCCATCAAGGGTGGCACGGGCGTTGTGATCGACGACGTCATGGCCTGCCTCTACAGCCTTGCCTTCAATCATCTGATCGTCTGGCTCGCCGCCCGCTATATCGCTGTGTGAACATCTGACCCCCATCCAGACCCCCGCGACCTAGCCCCCCGCGACCTTGTGCGTGCTCCCAGCAGATCAGACCCCCGCGACCTAGACCCGCGCGACCTTGTGCGTGCTCCCAGCAGATCAGACCCCCGCGACCTTGTGTCGCGGGTGAATCAGATTCTCTTCCGGTCTGTCCCCATTTGTTGTTTGCCACCCGCTCCTGAATCATGCGACACTCCGCATGTCTACAGCAGGAGACCCCTCTCCCATGCCCTTTCCCTTCCCATCTTCACGCCAGGCTCCCGCGCGCCTTGTGTTCGCGCTTCTCGCTCTGCTCTGCATCGCGATCCCGCGGGCAGGCGCGGGGGTGATCTTTAACGAATCAGGGCGCACTGGCTCCATCCCAGCCGACTGGACGTCCGAGGGCGTCTACCCCACCACCGCCGCCGGCGGGTACCTGCGCATCACCAACGTTGTCGGCTGGCTGGCCACACCGCCCCTCGACCTCACGGAATACACCGACGTGCTATTGTCCTTCTGGGTCGCCAAGTTCGGTTCCGGCACCGACGGCCCGCTTAC
>SLOV01000195.1 GCA_007132345.1 Kiritimatiellia bacterium | reverse complement strand
CTATCAGGCCGTCCATCAACGCGACGAATGCGGATGGGCTTCGTGTGACGGGCAGTCGCTGTGCGACATGCCCGTCCTCCGCCAGCCGGTGCGCACCTTACTGGGGTAGGACGGTCAATCAGGCCGTCCATCAACGCGACGAGTGCGGATGGGCTTCGTGTGACGGGCAGTCGCTGCGCGACATGCCCGTCCTCCGCCAGCCGGTGCGCACCTTACTGAATGCGCATGGCCCGCGCCAGAAGGTGAGCACATTTGGCAAGTTGTCCGCGACCCCACTTTGCCGGCGTCCCCCGTGAGGAGGGGCGTTGTCCCAGCAACGGGGGGGCCTCACGTCCGTGTAACTCCGCCCATTCTTCTTTGGCTCGAAACAAGTCTGGGCTGGAGGGGCGAGGCACACGAGCCCCAAGTTCCAGCGGGGCCTGATTCGAATTTGGACTGGCCGTGATCATGCAACGGCGCAGGAACATCCAAGGGCGGAAGTATGTTCTCGGGAAACCCTGCGACCAAGCCCATGAAAAGATCTATTGATTTATTCTCTATTCGCGAATAAAGTATGAATATGAACTTGCGAAGTCAAGATTTGTTTGTTTTGCTTAAGATGGCTGCTGGGGGCCCGATTGCATACGGAGCGCTGGCGGCCGAACTGGGCATGAGCCCTTCCGAGGTTCACAAGTCGGTAAAACGGGCCATCCTGGCGGGGTTGGTTGGGGAAATGGGGCCCCGATCCCGGCGTGTGAACCTGCAAGCCTTGCTGAATTTTCTGATTGGCGGAGCAGCTCGCAGCTTCCCGGTAAAGCCGGGCCCCATCACCCGCGGCATACCCACGGCACAAGGGGCGCCTCCTCTGAACACGCGAATCCGTTCCGGTGACGATCTCCTGCCCGTATGGCCACACAACGATGGGACTACGCGCGGCTATGCCATCGAACCGCTCCACAAATCGGTTCCGGTCGCGGCTCAGCGCGATGCAAGACTCTATGAGCTGCTGGCCCTCTTTGACGCGCTGCGAATCGGGGGCGCCCGGGAGCGCAAGGCGGCGGTGTCAGAGCTCCGCAGCCTGTTGACGAGATCGGAAGCATTCCGGGAGAGCGGCTTTCGGCAGTTGGCACCAACCTCCGCTTCGCGCGGGCTGCAGACAGAATCCGAACCCCACTGGGGAGAGCGGCAGGCTCTCGGTATTACAGAATCGCACCTTCAAACCTGGTCTGACATCACGGGTTCGGACCAGATCCTTCCCGATTTGGTGCGCCGGCTGGTGATGGGCCTTGTTCCCCGCAGGGATTTGATTTCCATCCAGTTTCACGCGCACAGGGCCAGCTATCTTTCCGGCAACGATGGCGAACTGCGAACACGCACTCCCACGATGTTCGCCAACACCCCCCGCTCCCTCTGGCAGATCAGCACACGAAAAGATATCCGCAGGAAAGCCAGCAAGGATTATGAAGATACCAGCAAGGCTGTAGCCGATTCGGGTGAGGCTCAAGAAGCGACATACGTTGCCCTTACTAGCCGCGTCTGGAAAAACAAGCAGGAATGGGCACAAGAACGTCGGCAACGCGGTGAATGGGCCGACGTCCGTGCCTACGACGCTATCGATTTGGCTCAATGGATAGGGCAGTGCCTCCCGGCGCAACTTTGGTTTTCCGATCTTCTGGGCTTTCCGATTAAGGATCTGGTGACTCCGCGGGATTTTCTAGAGGCGTGGCGCCGACGCACCGCGCCCCCTCTTCCAATCGATTTCGTGCTCGCGGGAAGGGAGCATGAAGTCGCTGAATTCTGGAAGCGACTCGAAGACGGTGCCGCTTGCGTTTGGGTTCAAGGAGATACACGGGAAGAGGCGCTGGCCTTCTTATGTGCCTGCCTTGACTCGCGGGGAGACCAGCACGGGCGTTTCTGGCTGGAGCGGACCATTATTGCACGAACCAACGATGCGTTGCAGTTTGCTTCCGCCCAAGGCGCCGCCGAAGACGACCCGTTGGTACTTGTTCCATTCTTCCCGAAACCCGAACTTGAGAGAGTGGCACTGAGCAAACACCTCATTTTCGTTCCATCCTCATCTGCCGACTCCTTCCTGGCGCCTCGTTCCAACATCATCGCCTTGCGTGCACTGCGGATAGGGACTCTTGCCAACACGCTGAACGTTCTCCTGGGCGACCCGACCCGCGCCCAGGAACTGGCCCGGAAAAGCGGCGGAAAACTCGCTGCTCTACAGCGCTTGATGGGCTTCAATGCTCCCATGCCCAACTGGGCGAACAACCAGAGCAGCGCACTGCTACCTGCATTGCTTCTCGCGGGTGCGTGGGATCCCCGAAACGAGCGGGATCGCGAGATTCTCCAACAGTTGATCGGTGGTGGCGCGTACGCCGAACTGGAGGCGCCCATTGAACGATTCCTTCACGTTGAAGATGCCCCGTTGCAAACGAATGGGTACACCCGGGCGTGGCGCTCACGCACAGACGCTTTCCGCCTCTTAGCGCGCATGCTATCGCCAGGGCTCCTTCGCCGCTACTTCGACCTTTGTGCTGAGATTCTCGGCAAGACGTCCCCTCGGTATGAACTCCCGGCGGAGAAGCGAGGCTTTGCATCATGGTACGGCGACGTTCTCCCCGAATCCGAAGCGCTGCGACACGGGCTAGCCGAAGGCCTTGCCATGCTTGCTTCCTTGCCGGATGACATCAAAGACGCGATGTCTCCACCTTCCAGGGCCGAATGCGAAAACAACATAGCACGGGTTGTCCGTTCCGTTCTCGTGCAAGACTGGCAGCGATGGGCAACGATTGGCGCGTGCCTTCCCCTTCTCGCGGAAGCCCATCCAGACGCGTTTCTCGATGCGGTGTGGGACTTGCTTGGCAGCACCGAGGCGAACAGGCTTTTTGAGCAAGACCGCGCTTCGGATGGCCCATTCGGCGAATGTTGCCATGCGGGTTTGTTATGGGCGCTGGAGATTCTGGCCTGGCACCCTCAACATTTCTCCCGCTGCGCCAAGATACTGGCGCGTCTTGCGGAAAGGGATCCTGACCCGGGAGGCCGCTTTCAAAACCGACCCAAAGAGACCCTCTTCAATCTGTTCCACCCGGTTGTCCGCCAGACTGCTTATCCGAACGAGGATCGGATTGACGTTCTCCATAGATTATGTGCCGACTTCCCGGAGGTGGGGTGGCGTCTTCTGTGCGAAATTCTTTCCGCCTACCCGCATGACAGGCCGGTGTCTTCGACCTGCCGCCCCCGCTATCAGACATGGAACCTTCCGGCTGAGTTAGACCGCTACACACCCGATGAATGTGATGCATATCGGAAGGTGATCCTGTCATTGGCGCTGGAACGCCTGCCCACAACAGCGGATGAATTGGCGAAGCTGATCGAGAAGCAGACGCTCGAGGTGATGATGGACGATGTGCGCACGTTCATCCGGAATGAACTGGAACCGTTCAAAGAAGGTTCCGAGGCAGGGCTGCTGCGCTTGCAGACGGCGCTGCGAGGGTGGATTTCCTTCCGTTTCTTGCATTATGAAGAAGCCGCGGCGGAGCGGGAGGATGTGAAGGATACGTACAAACTTGTCGAAGAGATGGAGTCGCCGGATCTCGCGCGCCGTTTTGCCTGGCTGTTTTCGCACAATCCGGTTCTGGCGGAAGCGAGCGAATGGGATCAGAACCGAAAAGTTCGCGAGGAACGCCTACGCCAGCAACAACAGGCCGCTATTCGTACATTACTCGAACGAGAAGGATTGCCAGGCGTTCAGCGATTGGCCCAGATCGCCGCCGCGCCTTTTCTCGTTGGTGCTGCGCTCGCGGACCGAAACGATGCAGCGGACTATGATTGGGCGATGATCGAAATCGTAGAGGCTGCCGATGCGGGCAGAGAGGACTGGGTGGAGGCTTACATTCAGCGGCGCGTGCAAGAAATGGGCATTGAATGGCTTGTGCAGCTTTGCGAGGCCCGGGTCACGGCCGGTCGTCCTCGCGAAGCCGTGCGTCTTGCCTGTGCTGTCGATAGCCTTCCTGAAATTCGGGACTGGGCGGAGAAGCAGAATAATGCTCTACGGGACTCGTATTGGAAGCATGCCCGTTTCTGGACACCCCGTATTCGGGATGATGACGATTTTGCCCGATGCGTGAACCGCCTGCTACGCCTGGACCGCTGGTTGGAAGCAATCGAGATGGTCCGCTGGACACTGCATGAAGCTGAGCCACCCGGAAGAGCCAGCGACTACGTAAAGCTGCTTGAATACCCATCGGAAGACCATCGGCTTCAAGAGATCTGCTCACGGGGGGATGCCTGGGTAGTCCCCTATGTCATCCCGAACATCTTTGCTCACCTCGACCGGATCGGAAGAGTTCGTAACGAGACCATGGCGCGGCTGGAGATCGCCTATTTCGATCTGCTCAAGAACTCTCAACGCCCCGCATCGCGGGTCTTTCAGATTCTCGGCGAGCGTTCCGAAGAATTCGTTTCGCTGGTGGAGGCGTTGTATCGCCCTGCAGCATCCGAGCCGGACCATGCGAATATCGCGGAAGCAGAGCAATCGGAGCGTGAAAAGAGGGCTGATGTTGCTTTGCGGCTTCTCAATGGGTGGGGCGGTTTTCCCGGCGCAGGCAGGCCTGCGCCTGAAAGAGACGCGTCCCTTCGGCAATGGTGCCAAGTGGTGTTGGCGCGGTTGCGGGATTCGGATCGGGAGGAAGTCGGAGAGATACATGTGGCCCATGTTCTGGCGCGTGTACCCGAGGACGAAGTCGACGGTATCTGGCCGTGCCGTGTAGCCCGTGAGTTCGTGGAGAAGGGGAACCGGAAGATCGGAGACGGACTGTACACCGCCAAATTCAATGAACGCGGGGTTGTCTCTCGAAGGCTGGGTGAAGGCGGGAACCAAGAGAGACAAATTGCTGAAGGCTTTCGTCGCGATGCCGACAGGCTCCGGAATGGATTTCCCGAAACCGCCGCGCTTCTCGACCGATTGGCCAACACATTCGAGCACATGGCTCGACATGAAGACATGGAGCATGAAAGATTTACGGACGTGTAAGCTGGTGGAGGCCGATTCGGCGGATGAAAGCAATCGACAGGCAGGACCTTGCCCGCGTGGTTAAAGAGATGGGGCGCCTCGGGGATCGGTTCATTCTCATTGGGGGGTGTGCGCCATGGTTCCTGCTGGATGCCGCTTTCGTTCCTCAGGTTCGTCCGACCCTGGATCTTGATTTTGTCGTAGAGGTCGTAACCCACCTTGAATACACCCGACTGGAGGAGAAGCTGCGCAAGATTGGGTTTCGCCATGATACAAGACCCGGCGCGCCACGCTGCCGCTGGTTGCTGGGCGATATCCAGGTTGACGTGCAGTCTGCTTCTTCCGGTGCAGCAGACTTTGGTTCGCCTTGGTTTGCGGACGCGGTGTTGCATGCGGAAGAGCACCGGCTTGCCGACGAGTTGCCGATCAAAGTCATCGGGCCTGTACACTTCCTGGCCACTAAGCTGGATGCGTTCTTTTCCCGCGGGGCTTCCGATTACGTTGGCAGCAGAGATCTGGAAGACATTGTCGCCATCTTGGACGGCTGCTCACGTCTGGAGAAGGCCATGCACACGGCTCCCCCCATGGTGGTCCATCACGTGGGAACGGGCCTCCGGCGGCTGCGTGGTGACCCATCCTTCCTCGACGCAATACAGGGCCATATCTCACCGGAGTCTCCGCCTGGGGCGGTTTTGCGGCTTCTTCAACGCATTGACGAAATCATCGAAAGTGCCAGCTCTGCCTCTCGATAAGGCACGAGCTGTGTATTCGGTGCCCACCAAATCCCCGCGATGCTGCCATCCAGAGCATGGACCTGGTCGAAGGGCCGAGGGTCCGAGGCCCGAAACGGTCGGTCCGTCCATCCTGACATCGGGGGCAGATGGGGTAAAGACGGGATCGCGCGGACGGTGGGCCGGTCGCGGCGTCCCGGCAGAGCTCGTTTGCCGCCCTGCAGGACGCCATCGTCACCGGCCGCGTCGAGGAGCACGGCCACCGCGTACAGGTGAACAACCTGGTGGCGCTTCGCGAGCGCATCGATCGCGGGGATGAATTCCAGGCGCTTTTCGTCGACGAATCGCTGCTCGGCGAGGGCGCGATGGAGATCTTGCAGCGTCTCT
>SLOV01000395.1 GCA_007132345.1 Kiritimatiellia bacterium | reverse complement strand
TTCGCGAGCATGGCTGCGACGTCGGCTTCGCGCACGACCCCGATGGAGACCGGCTCAGCATCGTCGACGAGCAGGGCCGCGCGGTGGGCGAAGACATGAGCGTGGCGCTGGCCGCCCGCCAAGTCCTGCTCCACCATGCCTGTGGGCCGGTGGTCCTGAACCTATCCGCCAGCAAAGGCATCGAGGCCATGGCCCGTGCCTTGCACAGCGAGGTGCTTCGCACACCCACGGGAGAGATCAATGTTGTCGAAAAGATGCTCGAAAGCGGCGCCGTGGTCGGCGGCGAGCACACGGGCGGCGTCATCGTGCCCGCCATTCATCCCTGTCGCGATAGTTACACCGCCATGGCGCTCGTGCTCGAAGCCCTGGCGCACGACGAGCGGCCGCTCTCCACACTCTGCGCCGAAGTGCCGCGCTATTTTCTTCTACAGGAAAAGATGACGATTCGCGGCGACGAATCGCCCCATATCATGCGCGCCCTGCGCCGGCACTATGCGGGCAAGCCCATGATTCTGGAAGATGGCCTATACGTCGATTTCGGAACCGGCTGGGTGCAGGCCCGCCGCTCCCAGACCGAACCGGTGCTGCGCCTTTTCGCCGAAGCGCCGACTCCGGCCGAAGCGCGCGCCTACATGGACGAACTGCGCGGCGTCGTGGCCCCGATCGTCAACCCGTGAGCGCTGGGCAAAACACAAACGCGCCGATAGTGTGTTAACTGAGGTTGCGGTAGCGCCCCTGCCCTGGGCTGAGTCTTTGCATCCTGAAAGGGTGCCAGAACTCGTCGGCCCCCTCAACCCGGCCCACCTTCGAGCCAAAGGTCAATCTCGCCCGATTCGATCATCGGCTCGAGACGACGCCAGCCGGCAATGTGGCGGCCATCAATAAAGATCTGCGGCACAAAATCGACGTCGCCACAACGCCGCCGCAACTCGCGGGCATGCTCCCCATCGACGAATCGTTCGCCGTCCCATTCGACTTCATACGCCGATACGGGAACCCCACGCTCGCGAAAGAAGGCCAGGGCTTTGTGACACAGCCCGCAAATCTCCGCATAAAAGATCTCCACACAGGGAGTGGCCCCATCTCGCTTCATTCGCCCGCCTTTCCGCTGCCGGTCCAGGCGGCACGGCAGTCCTCCATGGTCATGACATAGTCGTGATTGCAGAACCGGCAATTAATCCGTAAGGGCTCGCCTTTCTGGAGAATGTCCATGCGGTCCGCATACGATAAGGAGCGGACCACCACGCCCATCTTCTCCTGGTTACAGGTGCACTCGAAACGGGGCCGCGGCGCCGCGGTGTACTCCAGCTCTGGTGCATCGATTTCTTCGCGCGCCAGGGCCTCGACCAGACGGGGCAGCAGGTCACCCGGTTCGGACGCCTGCGCCAGCATGGCGCGTACACGTTCGTGTTGCAGCTCTTCGCGGATGCGGTCGAACTGCTCCATATCCGTATCGGGCAGCGCCTGGAGCATCAGGCCGCGCACCAATTTGACCGGCCGGGCCGGATCGGGATTAAAGGCGATGAGTACGGTCATCACGGTTTCGACCTGGTCGCTGATGGAAAGGTAGTAGCCGAGGTCATCCACAACATCGTGCAGGATGGACTGGACCGTACCGGAGTTGAGGACCTGCCCGCCGCGCGAGCGCACCACCGTGACCTGGCCGCCATCCCCGAAGAGGGCCTCCTTGCTCATCTCGTCGTCCCCGAACTGGGAAGGGGAAACGAATCCACGCAGGGTACCGTCGCCGCCCACATCGACCAGCATCGTGCGTACGCTTCCCCGGTACTGCCAGCGCAGGTTATAGCGTTCGTCTCGATGCAACACGCCGGAGAGAAGTAACCCGCCACCTATGGCCCGGCCCAGGAGGTGCGCTGCGAGTGGGTCGCAATCGTGCCGCAACACGGCGTCGTTCACAAGGTCTGTCGCCAGGACGTAACTCAGGCCCATCCGGAAACCGGCCAACCGGCCATGATAGAGGAGGTCGTGGCGAATGGGTGTTGAAGGATTCATCGTTGGTTAATCGCTGTGCAAGTCGGGCGAGGCCCAAGGGTCGTATTCCGTCGGCTCTTGCTCCATCGCTTTCCTTATGGCCTGGCGCATCGCGCGTTGCACCTGCGTTACATCGAGGTCCGCCTGCACCTCGGTCCCGTTCTGGACAACGGTCAGCATCGCCTCTAATCCGACAGCGCGCAAGGGGTCCATTTGCGGTTCCAGCCACTGCCGCCATTGCCGGGCGGCCTCGGCTGCCGCGGCTTCGTCGGGCAAGCCGAGAAGCAGCCGCGCACGAATCCAATCGCCGGTGTGGATGTCGAACCCTATCCAACCCCATTCGACTTGGCCTAACTCGGGAAGCCCCTGCCAGAATGCCTCTTCCCCGTCCACCTTTTGCAAGACGCCATCAAGATGGGCAAAGATGTCCCCGCGATTCTCCCCGACCAAGGCAAAGTCCCAGGCATCCCCCTCCATCGGCGCCAACCGTTCCGTTATCAACGGCGCTTGCGGTCCATCGTTGAAGCGATCGATCATCTCCTCCATGCCTTCCCGGTATGTCGCAAAAAGCACGGTTCCGCGCGAGATCGACAAGAAGGCGTCCCCATCCAGATCCATATAGTTGCGCCCGCGATAGGTGACCGACTGCCCCGCACGGTTTGCGGCAAACCCGATGGTGCCCCCCATAAAATTGACCATGAGCCGTCCCATGCCACGGACCCGCCCCGCAACGAGCACTTCGACCATATTCGTCCCCTGCCCCGGTTCTATGGCAGCCACAATTTCGGGGATGTTGGCGGGGGAAAAGCGGTTGAGCCGCTCCATGCCGACTGCGAGCCGTCCGAATAGACCCATTCCGGGCGGCAGTTCTTGCTCCAACTGTTCGCGCAGCGCCTCGACTTGCAGGTCCTGCAACTGATCGATCATCTGCATCATGCCGGGGTCTTGCCGAAGGTCCCGAAGATGCACGACCGCGATGGCGTCAGGGCCAGCCACCGTTGCGACATCGATCCCCAGTCGAGGACGGGCGGCCCACCAGATCACAAGCCCGACAAGGACCAGAAAGAAGAAGGCTGCCACCACGCCGCAGCCAATGGCGGTGCGGGAGGGGCCGCGCGGCTTAGGGATCGGAGGAGGTTGCATGGCGATGGCGTCTCGCGACTGGCGCGGCTAGAGGCGGATCATGATGTACTCCCGCCAGAGCCGTTCGAAGCTTTCCGGGGACATGGATAGAAACTCGGCCAACAGTTCGATTTGCGGCCGGGTTGCCACAGCCTGCACATTGGCCGGGTCGCGAACGAAACGTATGAAATCGAAGAAGCCTTCGCGATACTGCGGCTGCATAAGAAAATGCACGATCGACCAGGACTGCGCATACGCCAGGCTGACCCGTTCCGCTCCGCCGTAGACGAAGAAGCCGCGTGGGCTGCGACTGGCCAACAGCTCGGCCAACGGAATCAGGGTCTCGTCGCGGGCATGCCCTTTCACGGTCGAAACACGGTCCGGCTCGCGCAGGCCGACCCTGCTCGCCTCGCAGAAAACGGCCAACCCTTCCACGAGCCAGGTGTTTTCGGCCTGATGCGTGGAGTGGACGCCGTATGTGAAGAAGAGCTGATGCGCGCCTTCGTGCCGCAAGGTGAACTGGGTCTGTTCCTCGGCATATCGCTGCAGGTTCCGCTCCGTATCGCGACGCCAGGCGGCGAGCGCTTCCAGGGCTTCGGGATCGGTCGCGGTTCGCCGGAAAGCGCGCTCTTGAAGGTCCATGCGCTCGCGGGCTTCGCGGAGTTGGGCCGAGGAGATTTGATTAAAGATCACGAGCCGGTCGAGTTGCGGCGAATAGAAGCCGCTGCTCGATTCCATGCGCGGGGCATGCGCCCGCTGATAACGGGAATAGGCGTTTTCATCGGAAAAGAAGAGGACCTGAATATTCTCGCCGCGTTCCGGCTGCACAATCACGGGCTCGAAGAGATAAAGAAAATCGCGGTGCATCCGCTCCAGAATGCGTATCGAATGCTCGACGCGAAAGAAGGACTCGTCAGTCACGATCGTGTAGGGCGGGCGCCGATAGAGGACGAAAGAAGGAAACTCCTTTTGAAAAAGGACATCGCGATAATAGACCCGTGGGATGGGAAGATCGAGCGGAACGATTTGCTGTACCCGCTCCCGTCGGATCGTGACCGCCAGTTCCCCGGCGGCCCCGTACTGTTCGCGAAAGGTCACTGCATGGGCGGTTTCGGAGACCAGGGAGCCCCGCAGGGTCTGACCGGTCCGCAGGGTGAGTTCGTGGGTCGGCTGCTCGGCGAGCACACGGGCTTCGAGTTCCCGCTTGATCGCCAGTTCCTCCTCCGTCATCTCCGATTCAGGGAGATCCAAAGGAGGCAGGTTGAAGGTGTGGTCCCATCCCATGACGCGCGCCAGCCCCGCACCCGGCCGGGTTTCGAGAAACCGGTAGAATCGCGGATCGATATTCCGGTTCCAGAGATAGAGCAGGGCCGCAAGCCCGAGCAGCGTGAACAGAACGGCCAGGCGCAGCGTTCGAAAAAGCGTCGAACGTTTCTTCATCCAGCCGCCTCGCTGCATGCAAGCACGCCCCTCATGGCCTGTCCCCCGGCGGGCGCACGACACGCCTCAACGCCGGGACAAGTCGCCGCGAATCTCCTGCATCTGGGCCTGGAGTTCCTCCAGTTGTTTCGACATAGCGGCATTTCTGCGCTCCAGCGCATGCATCTGCTCCGTTCTCTCGTCCAACAGACGCTGCAAGCCCTGGATAGCAGCAAGCGCCACGCCATGCGCGTCTGCATAATCAATGTAGGTGTCATCGGAACCTAAATCAAAAACCCCGCGGAAATCCTGGGCGGTCGGCCCCAAATGCCGCGTCCCTTCGGGATCGCTGCGATACTGCCATTCGTGGATCGGGAGATCGCGAATCCCCTGCAGGACACGGTCGGAATCGACCGGCGCCCCGATCTGCTTCGCTTCCCGGTCGCTCAGCATGGCCCAGGAGCCCGAGCCAGGCGCCAGTTTGACACCCGCCTGCATGTCGGCGTCACTATAGAAGTTCACCCCACCGGACGCGCGGACGGTCCATTGGTTAGCGCCGGTGCTGGCCACTTCCGCGTCTGTGCCGTCGCCCCACACGAAGCTGCCCGCGTGCGCGGCCCTGGCGCGGCGACCCGCTGCCATGCTGTAATCGCCGTCCGCCTCATTGAGCGAGCCGCCGGGAATGACGGCGTGCGCGCCACGCGCCACATTGCCGAAGCCGCCGCCGACCGTAGAGACGTTGCCGAGCGCCTGATTCGCGGCACCGCCAGCGATGGCGGAGAAGGAACCGCTCGTCAAATTAGTGAACCCGCCCCCGATTGCCGATCCCGAGCCGGTCGCCAGATTATCCTGACCGCCGGCAATCGTGGCATCAAAGCCGCGCGCGATGTTCCCCAGACCACCACCAACCGTAGCAAACTCGTTTGCCGCCTCGTTCCGGCTACCGCCGCTTACGGTTGCAAAGCTATGTCCGGCCACGTTGGGGCCGTCGCGCTCGCCACCGCCTGCGACTACAGCGCCGACCGCATGCTCAGCGATGCGGTTTCCGGTGAAGCCTGCAAGGACATTGGCCGTGCCACCACGCGCCGACAGGCGCATGACCGGCTGACCGGATGCGTAAAGGTGCAGCGGCGCCGCGCCACGCGTTCCCAGCACCCTGGGCCGATCGTCTTCGAATCGGTTCCCGCCCAGAATCCAGACATCTTCCGACGGCTCGGCCGATGGCAGCACCAGGTCGGGCGCCAGTTGCCGCGCGGTGATGGTTCCGGGCGTAATCGCGTTCCCCGAAATGGCTCCATCCGGAACCCGCACTGCCGAAAGCGGGATGCCCGTCAACCGGCTGCCGTCACCCGCGAACGCGGCCGCCGAGAGTGTGCCGCCCACCGCAAGGTCGCCTGTCAGATCGATCGACGGCGTGGCCTCTGCAATCTGCTCCATCACCGAGGCATCCAGATGGCCTAGCGTGATCGTGCCCTCCGCGAGGTTGGCGCCCCGCACGACGCCTTCGCCCAGGCGAAGCTGGTCGAAACTACCCGCCACGTCACCGCCAAACACGGTCCGGCCCGTCAGTGCGGTGCCCGCAATCTTCGTCGGCG
>SLOV01000119.1 GCA_007132345.1 Kiritimatiellia bacterium | reverse complement strand
GGCCAGGGCCTCCGCCGAAATCTTCAGGCCGTAGGGAAAGCGCGAGGCGAGACAGGCAAACGCCGGTTTGTCGTGGGTCTTGAGGCCGAGCCGCCGCGAGGCTTCGCGAACGTCCGTCTTGGTGAAGCCCAACTCCTGCAAGGGGCTTTCGACGCCACGCTCGCGCGCCGCCTGGCTGCCGGGCCGGTAGTCGCCGACGTCATCGGCATTGGCGCCGTCGAGAATGTGGGCGAACGGTTCGGCGTCGGCCAGTTCGCGGAGCAGGGAATAGAGCTCGGTCTTGCAGTGATAACAGCGGTTGTTCGGATTGTTCGCGTAGTCCGGGTTGGCGAGTTCGTTGGAGCGGATGACGCGGTGCTGCACGCCGATCTCGGCAGCGAGTTCGATGGCTTCCTTCAATTCGCGCTCCGGAAAGGCGGGCGAAGTGGCCGTGACCGCAAGGGCGCGGTCGCGCAGGGCGAGCGCGGCGGCGGCGGCCATGAAGGTGCTGTCGACGCCAGCCGAGAAGGCCACGAGCGCGCTGCCCATCTCGCGCAGGCGCGCCAGGAGAAGGCGCATTTTTTCGCGCAATTCCGGGGGCCAATCCTCAAAAGAGTGGTTTGATGTCATGCAGTCCCTTCTGTCGTAGCGATCCAGCCGCCGCCGAGCACCTCGTCGCCGTCATAGAGCACGGCGGCCTGGCCGGGGGTTACGGCGAATTGCGGTTCGTCGAGCCGTGCGCGCAGCCGCCCCTCGGCAGCGGGTTCGATGCGGCACCTCGCGGCTTCATGACGATAGCGCACACGCACGGAGCAGGCAAACGGCAGCGGGGGCGGTGTGCCGGAGATCCAGTGCATGGCCTCGATGTCGAGGCTCGAAGAGAAGACTTCATCGCGCCGTCCGACGATCACGCGGTTTTCTGCGGGGTCCAGGGCCTTGACGTAAAGCCGCTCCGGCGCGGCCACGCCGATGCCTTTGCGCTGGCCCACCGTGAAGCGGTGAATGCCTTCGTGCGTGCCGAGGCGCTGACCGGAGCTGGAGAGGATTGCGCCGGCCGTGCGCAGCTCGGGGCGATACTTCTCGACGAAGGGGACATGCCCGGCGTCGGTGAGGAAGCAGAGGTCCTGGCTTTCATCTTTGGAGGAGACGGAGACGGGCAGCTTGTTTTCTTCGGCGTAGGCGGCGACTTCGGGTTTCGACCAGCCTGCGAGCGGGAAGAGGCTGCGGGCGAGTTGGGCCTGCGAGAGGCGGTGCAGGAAGTAGGACTGATCTTTCTTCGCGTCGCGCGCCCGGAAGAGGTGCCAGCCGTCGGGGCGCTGTTCCAGGCGGACGTAGTGGCCGGTGGCCACGTGGCTGCAGCCAAGTTGCATGGCTCGTTCCTGGAGGGCGCCGAACTTGATGTACTCGTTACAAAGCACGCATGGGGAGGGCGTCCGCCCGGTGGCGTAGGCCTCGATGAAGGGGCGGATGATGGTTTCCTCGAATTCGTCAACGAGATTGATGGAGGCGTGCGGAATATCGAGCAGGTCGCAGATGCGGCGGGCGCGCTGGATGTCTTCGATGGAGCAGCAGCGGGAGCCCTCTTTGAAGAGGTGCAGCGTGAGTCCGATGACGTCGTGGCCCTGTTCGCGGAGCATCGCGGCCACGACGGAGCTATCGAGCCCGCCGCTCATGCCGACAGCAATGCGCGAGGCGGGCGGGGCGGATTCGGAAGAAGCGGACATGGGCGATCGAGGGGCCGGCTAGAAGCCGACGGTGCAGGCCGATGGGCGCAGTGGCCGTCGGTTCCAGGCCGCCACGGCCAGCCCGGCGACGGCCAGGCCGGCACCGACGGGGCCGAGCCCGGCCACGGCGCGCGTTGCGACCAGCGGCATGAGCCGCTTCTTTGCGACCCAGGCGGCGGCGCGCAGCGAGCCGCCGACCAGCACGATGCGCAGGGCGGTACGATCGACCTGTCTGCTGCGGCGTCGGCCGGTGACGCACCAGGTGGCGAAGTGTTCGCAGTTGTTGAAGAGGAGGTGATAGCCGCTGCGTCCGAGGTGCCGGAGGGCGCGGTCGCAGATGGCGGCTGGATCGGCGTCGGGGCCGTGGTCGATGACGGAGACCGGGCAACCGTTAGCGAAGGATTCGTAGGAGGTGCGGGAGACAGCGGCGTGAGCGCGCTCGAAGGGTTCGCCTGTGAAGTGTACGACGGTGCCATCGCCCATATCGATGCCGTGATGCCAATAGAGGCCGCGGTCGGCGCGGAGGTGCGCGCCGGCTCTTGGGGGCGGAGCGGGGGGTGTGTTGGGGGTGGTCGAGCCCGATTTCATGGAGGGGAATTTAAGTCATTTTCCCGGGGGGCGCAAGGGGCGGAGGCGCGGGGCGCGGAAGTGGGGGAGGCGGAAGAGTGGGCCGCAGGGTTTGAAGACCAGATCTTCCGCTCCTGCCGCACGAGGCGGCAGGGGGCGGCCAACGCACTGTGGTGGCCAAGGCACCGCGTCGGCAGGGGCGGCCAAGGCACCGCGGCGGGAGGGGCGGCCAATGCACCGTGGCGGCCAAGGCACCGCGTCGGCAGGGGGCGGCCAATGCACCGTAGCGGCAGGGGGCGGCCAACGCACTGTGGTGGCCAAGGCACGCGTCGGCAGGGGTGGCAAATGCACCGTGGCGGGAGGGGAATCGAGTGCATGGGGTCTTCTTGAGTGTCCCCCAGCGACCTTGTGTCGCTGGAGACGAAGATCCGGTTTGCAAAGAAGATTTTGCCAGACCCCCCGAAAAATCGTTACCGTCCCCAGCACACCATGCTCCCGACACGCTCCAAAGCCACCGTCGCACTGCCTGTCCGGCTGGGCGCTTTCGCTATGCTCGCGCTCGTGATTGTGCTGTCCTGCCTCGCCTGTTCGCGGGCCCCGACTGAAGTCGAGCCCGAGCCGGAACCCGAACCGGAAGAAGCCGCATCCCCATTCGCTTTCGAGATCAAGGAGGCCGTTCTCCGGCGTCTGTTGGAGCAACTGGACGAAAAACTGGGGCCCGGCTACCTCTACGTCATCAGCGATATGGAGCATGGCGAAGAACTGATGCATCTTCTTGGCGACAGTGCCGTTCCCCTCACCAACCAAGTGGTCATTGCCATGGAGGATGGCGTCGTGGTGGCTTTCGAAACCCGCCAGCCCGTCGTAATGTGCGCCCTGACGATTAACGCATGGACCGCTGACCATGCGGAAGTGGCCGGTATCTGGTATGCTTCCGACAAGCTGGAGGGAGAAATACCGTTTTTTGTCGAGTGGCGTGCGCCACGATGGCACGTTGTAGACGAAGAAGAGGAGCTCTGACCATGGCCAGTGTAGCGTTGGATAAAGTGTGCAAGAGGTATCCCGGCGGCTTCGAAGCCGTGCGGGACGCGAACCTCGAAATCGAAGATCAGGAGTTTGTTGTACTGGTTGGTCCGTCGGGATGTGGCAAGTCGACCACGCTCCGCATGATCGCCGGGCTGGAAGAGATCACGGAGGGTTCCGTGTCGATCGACGGCCGGCTGGTTAACGATGTGCCGCCCAAGGACCGTGACATTGCCATGGTGTTTCAGAACTATGCCCTTTATCCGCACATGACGGTGTTCAACAACATGGCCTTCGGGCTGAAGTTGAAGAAGTTTCCGAAGAAGGAAATTCAGCAGCGCGTGCATGAGGCGGCGGACATTCTCGGCATTCGCGAATTGCTCGAGCGCAAGCCCAAGGAACTCTCCGGCGGCCAGCGCCAGCGTGTGGCCGTGGGCCGTGCCATCGTCCGCAAGCCGAAGGTCTTCCTCTTTGACGAGCCGCTCTCGAATCTGGACGCGAAAATGCGCGTTCAGATGCGCACGGAGATCAGCAAGCTGCATACACGGCTCGCGTCGACCATGATCTATGTGACGCACGACCAGGTCGAGGCCATGACGATGGGGGACCGGATCGTGGTGATGAAGGACGGGCTGATTCAGCAAGTGGCCGAGCCGCTCGACCTGTACGATCGGCCCGCCAACCAGTTCGTGGCCGGGTTCATCGGCAGCCCGCCAATGAACTTCTTTACCGGCTCGCTGAAAGCGGATGCGGGCTCGATGTTCTTCGATGGCGGGAATTTCCGGCTGCAAGTGACGCCCCAGCAGGCGGAAGGCCTGGCTGGGCGGGCGGGCCAGGAGGTCGTGATGGGCATTCGCCCTGAAGATTTCCGGCCTTCGTCCGACGGCGCTGGTGCGGGGGACGAACTCAAGGCCGTGGTGGAGGTAGTGGAGCCGATGGGGTCGGAGATCTATCTCTATCTCAAGACGGGAACACACGACACCTTCGTGGCCCGGCTGGAGGCCCATGTGAAGGCGGAAGTCAACAACACCATGGGCTTCCGCGTAAATCTGGAGAAGGCGCACTTTTTCGACCGAGACACGGGCGTTCGGCTGTGATAGAGCGTCTGGGCCGATTCCGGTTTTGACCGTTTTTCTCGTAGGGAGGTTTGTGTACCTGTGTCTGGCTCCGAACTTGTATCCTTGATTTTTGGGTTTCTCGTGGTCAGCGCCATCGCCTTTGTGGCGATTGCGCTGGCGGCTAGTTTTCTGCGGTTCCAGGGCATGGCCGACGATGCAACGAGGGAAGGCGGCCCTGGCCAGGTCGGGCGAAACGGATGGAACGCAGCGCTCGCGGCGCGGCTGAGCATGGTGCCGAGTGCGCCGGCTCCCTTTGCGGTGCTGCTCTTTGCTCCGCGCGATCCGGCAGGGCGCGAAGGGGAAGCAGATGCGGAGGCGGAGGCCTTGCTGCGGGGCCTGAGGAAGTCCGACCGCATCTTCCTGCTGGAGGGCCACCGGATTGGCGTATTGCTTGGGGCGCCGCGCGGGACCCTGTCCGCGGTGCTGGGCCGCCTGCGCGCGGTTCCGCCCATGAACGACCCGGCGTGGGCGGTGGGCATGGCGACCTATCCCGAAGACGGGACGCGCCTGGACCCCCTTCTCCAGGCGGCGGAAGAGGCGTTGGCCCGCGCCCTGGAGCAGAGCGATGCCCCGTATGCGCTGGCAGGCGGGGAGCCGCTGCCGGCCGTTGCGGAGGATCACGCCGAGCCACCGCCCACCTCGGAACTCGTGGACGCGTTGACCGGCGCACTGAAGCCGGACCGTTTTCTCTCGTCGCTACAGAAGCTGGCCTCCGCGGCGCGGCGTGAGGGCCAGTCGCTATCGCTGCTGGTGGTGCGCATCGAGCATCTGGCGCGTTATCGGGAGCATTACGGCGCCGAAGCGGCCGACACCCTGCTGGCGGCGCTGGGCCGGGTGCTGCGCGCGGGGGTGCGGGAGAATGATTTGCCGGTGCGTATCGACGAGGAACAGATGGGCGTCATGGTGCATTGCCAGGGCGAAGAGGCGCTAGCGGTTGCGCAGCGGCTCTGCGAACAGGTCCGCAGCCAGCCGGTGCCCTATGCGGATAGCGAGTTGAAGATGTCGATCAACGTCGGAATCGCCACAGCGCCGGCGGATGCGCACACGGGCCGCGACCTCTTCGCGTATGCCGAGAGCGCCGCGAACGAGGCCGCCAGCCAGGGGAGGGGTGCTTGCGTTCGGTTTGACCCTGAACGCATGACGCCGGGCGAGGCCGAGGAAGAAGTCGAGCCGCAGGCGTACTGAGCGCGGAGCGAGAGAGGACGTTCGAGATGTCATTGAAACTCGGGGTGAACATTGACCACGTGGCCACGCTACGTCAGGCGCGCGGCACGCACTATCCTTCGCCGGTCGAGGCCGCGCGGCTGGTGATGGAAGCCGGGGCGCATGGGATCACCCTGCATCTTCGCGAGGACCGCCGCCATATTCAGGACGCCGATCTGCCCGCGGTTCAGGATGCCGTCTCGCTGCCGATCAACCTGGAGATGGCCAATTCCAGGGAGATTCTCGGCATTGCCCTGAAGCTTCGCCCCGCGGAGGCCTGTCTTGTGCCGGAGCGCCGCGAGGAACTCACCACGGAAGGGGGCCTGGACGCCGCCGGGCAATTCCGCGAGCTGGAGCCCACGGTGAAGGCGCTTCGCGACGCGGGGATTTGCGTGAGTCTCTTTATCGAAGCCGCCGAGGCGCAGATCGAAGCGGCGCATCGCCTCGGTGTGCCGTGCATCGAATTACATACCGGTCACTACTGCGATGCGTCCACGGCGGAGCAGCCCGCGATTCTGGAGCGGTTGATCGCCATGGCGCGCAAGGCGCACGATGCCGGGCTGCGCGTCAATGCGGGGCATGGCCTGAATGTGGAGAATGTAGGCGGCCTGTTGCGGGTTCCGCATCTCGACACGCTCAACATCGGCCACAGCATTGTGGCGCGCGCCGTGTTTGTGGGGCTGCGGGAGGCCGTTCGAGAAATGATGGAGGCCATGGCCGGCTACCAGGGCGGTGAGCCGTGAGGGAACCGAGGAGACGTCGATGAAGGTCGTTACAGCCGCCGCAATGCGGGAATTGGATCGGCGCACGATCGAGGAACACGGCACACCCGGCGCGCTCCTCATGGAGCGTGCGGCGACGGGAGTCGCGCGCGAGGTGCTGTCACTCGTGCGCGGAAGCAAATTATCGTTCCCCGCGGTGCTCTGCATCGCGGGCCGCGGCAACAACGGCGGGGACGCTTGTGCCGCCGCTCGGTTGCTGCATGAGCGAGGGGTCTCCGTTTCGCTCTGGCTCGCGGGGCGGGCGTCGGATCTGCAGGGCGATGCGGCGGTGCATTTCCGCCGTATGCAGGCGGCGGGCGTGGTCTGCCGCGAATTGCCCGATGCGGAGCAATGGCGCCAGGTCGCCGACGAGCCGCTCCTCGCGGATATTGTGGTGGACGGTGTCTTGGGCACCGGCGCCACCGGCGCGCCGCGTGGCACGGCGGAAGCCGCAATCGCGTTCATCCGCATGGCCGCTCACAGGGCGCTCATCCTTGCGGTGGACATTCCTTCTGGCCTGGATGCCGATACCGGGATAGCGGCCGGCGTTGCGGTTCAGGCCGATGTCACCGTGACGTTCGGGCTGCCGAAATCCGGTCTGCTCCAGCAGGGGGCCCTCGACTATGTCGGCAGCGTGAAGGTGACCGATATTGGAATTCCCGACGCGTATGTCGCGGAGCTGGCGGATGAGTCCGATGTCGAGTTCCTCGATGCCGTGGATGTGCGTGCGCTGTTGCCCCGTCGGCCGCGCCAGTCGCACAAGGGCGACTATGGGCGGGTGCTGCTGGTGGGTGGGGCGGCGGGCTACAGCGGGGCCATGAGCCTGGCGGCGGCGGCGGCGTTGCGCGGCGGCGCGGGGCTGGTGCATGTGTTGGTTCCCCGCAGCCTTGTGCCCGTGGTTGCGGCGGCCGTCCCCAGCGCCATGGTGCAGGGGGGCATCGAAACGAATACGGGCGAGCTATCCTCCGACGTCTGGGCCGACATGCGGCGGACGCTCGACCAGTTCCAGGCGGTGTTGATCGGCCCCGGGCTCACGCGTGGCGGCGATGCGCTGGTGCTGGTCAAACAGATCCTGCGCGAGTGTCGATGCCCGCTGGTTCTGGATGCCGACGCGATTACGGTGCTGCAGGGACAACCCGACGCCATCAGCCACGCCGCCTGCCCGGTCGTGATGACGCCACACCCTGGCGAGTTTGCCCAGCTCTTCGAACAGGACACCGAAGCCGTTCAGGCGGACCGTGCCGGGATGGCCCTGGCCGCCGCCAAACTCACGGGCGCAACCGTGGCCCTGAAGGGCGCGGGAACGGTGGTGGCGCAGCGGGACCGCCTGCCGACGGTGAGCATGGCCGGGAACCCCGGCATGGCGGCTGGCGGCTCCGGCGATGTGCTGGCGGGCCTCATCGTGGCGCTGCTCGGCCAGGGACTCGATTCCTGGGCGGCAACCTGTGCGGGCGTCTATCTGCACGGTCGTGCCGGCGACCTGGCGGCACTTCGCGATACGCAGGCCTGCATGGATGCCGCCTTGCTCATCGATTTTCTCGCTGGCGCCTTCCGGGAAATTCACCCACGCTGAAGGTGGACCTTTCCCGCGAACCTGATAGAGTACGGCCTATGTCCAGACACGGTTTAGAAATCAAACGACGGAAAGAGGGCGAGATTCTGGTGTTCAGTTTGGGGGGCGCCATGGATGCGGCCTCCGTCGGTTCGTTGCGTGCCTCGCTGACGCCGCTGCTCGAGGAGCAAGGCGTGCGTGTCCTGATTGACTGCGTCGACCTCTCTTATGTCAACAGTATGGCCATGGGTCAGTTTGCCGCGCTGAACCGCGCCTGCGAGGCGAACGGGGGGCGCATGGCGATCTGCGCCATTTCACCGAATATCATGGAAGTGATGAAGCTCCTGAAACTCGACAAGATGCTGGCAATCTATCCCAATCAGGCTGCCGCTCTTTCGGCGTTGAAGAAATAGGCGGTTCTGATTGGCAGAGCAACCCGGTTTCGTTTATATCGCATGCGTTCCGATGCCTGACACAGGCCGACGGAGCGAAGGAGGTCCCAGCAAATGAAGAGAAGAATCCTGTTACTCACGATGCTTTCGTTGCTCTGCGTGGAGCGTGCGACGGCGCAATGGGCGCCTGCGGTCGAACGCGCGCCTGATGTCGGTGTTGCCTTGCAACTCGATGTGCCTGGCCGCGGGAATTTTGACCTGTACGATTACGGCCTTACCGGAAAGCTTCAGTTCCGGGGCTGGTTCACGGAGGACATTGGCTACGGGCTCTCCATCGGCTACGGCCAATGGAGCACCGACCGAAATCCAAGGCGCCCCGGCGCGCGCCTGTTCGATTACAGCGGCAACCTGCAGGTGGTGCCGATCACGGCCTCGGCCCGCTATGCCCTGTTTCTCGACGAGGCCTGGGATCTGGTGTTCGACCTCGGACTCACCTACATGCTCGTCGATTCCGACATCACCGCCCGCAACATGGACGAGTCTGGAACCCGTCGGTTCAAGGTCAGCGTTGGCGACGCGATTCAGCTCACGCCCGCGATCGGCGCGGATTATCACGCGGCCGATAACCTGATCTGGTCCTTTCTCGTGGGTTATCGCCATGACCTCAGCCGTGGCAGCATTCGAACCGAGCTCGGGCCGGCGCGCGACAATATCATGGAGTCGTTCTTCTTCGAAACGGCGCTTCGTTTCGCTTTCTGAAGCAGCGGCTTGATCAAGCCGTGAAAGCAGCCTGTCCGCTGCAAGGGTGTGGCGGTTCGATGGCCTGCGTTTTCCGCGATTCCACCGCTGGACCCAACCTGCTGGGGCGGTATAGTGAAGCGCGCACGGCTAACGCATCCCCCTACTTTTCGCGTCTTCCATGAAGCACGAGCAGACCATTGAACAGCGGATTCCGGCGGCTTTTTCTTATCCCGTCGTTTTTTCGCGGAAGATTTTTTCGCCTGGGCACCCGGCATTGGCGGCCTTGCTGCACCGCGCCCGCGACGGGGACGAACCGTGCCGTGTCCTCTGCTTCGTCGACGAGGCGGTGGCGCGATCGCATGCGGACCTCCTCTCCGATTTTCGTGCGGCGCTCCAAGCCGCGGACCCCACGGCCCAATTGCTGCATGATCCGCGGCCCGTGCCCGGCGGTGAGGCCATTAAGAACGACTACCGGTTGATCATGGAGATGCTCGACACCCTGCTCGAGCATCGGCTTTGCCGTCATTCGCTCGTCTTCGCCATCGGTGGCGGCGCGGTTCTTGACGCGGTCGGTTTCGCCGCGGCCCTGGTGCATCGGGGCGTCCGGCTGGTGCGCGTGCCCACCACGGTGCTGGCACAGTGCGACGCCGGACTGGGCGTGAAGAACGGCATGAATCTGCATGGCGGCAAGAACGTGGTCGGAACCTTTGCGCCGCCCTATGCGGTGCTCAACGATGCGGACTTTCTCGACACCCTGCCGATGGAGCACTGGATTGGTGGCGTTTCCGAAGCCTTCAAGGTGGCCTTGATCAAGGATGCCCGCTTCTTTGAATCACTCTGCGCAGAGGCGCCGCTCGTTGCCGGGCGCGATGCACCGGCCATGGCGCGTATTGTGCGCCGTTGCGCGGAACTCCACCTCGAGCACCTGTGCGCGGGCGGCGATCCTTTCGAGCTCGGCGAAGCAAGGCCACTCGATTTCGGGCATTGGAGCGCACATAAACTCGAGGCGCTTTCCAACTATCGCATTGGGCACGGCGCCGCCGTCGCCACCGGCATTGCCATCGATACCTGTATCGCCGCCGAGCTCGGCTGGGTATCGGAGCCGGTGCGCGATGCCCTCTTGGCGGCGTTGGAAACGATCGGCTTCCGGCTCTGGCACGAGGAACTCGGCTGGACACAGGGCGATGGGACGCTTTCGATCCTCCGGGGGTTGGAAGAGTTCCGCGAGCATCTGGGCGGCCGGCTTACGCTCATTCTGCCCGAGGGGCCAGGCCAGGGCCGTGTGCTGCATGAGGTTGCCCCCGCGTCTGTTGAACGTGCGGTCCGCAGGCTTGCCACTCGCGCGCCTGCCGGAAAGGAGTTCGGATGATTCTTCGTAAGGCCCCACCGGTCCACCTCACCTATTGCCTGAATGTGCACCCCGGCGAAACCTGGGAGGCGGTCTTCGGGAATGTCCGCGATAAAGCGTGCGCCGTGCGCGACCGCATCGAGACGGACGGCCCTTTCGGACTCGGCTTGCGGTTGGGGCAAGAGGCCGCGACGCAGTTACAGGGCCCAGGCGTGCTGGAAGAATTTGCCGCGTTTTTGAAGCAGGAGAATCTGTATGTCTTCACCCTCAACGGCTTTCCTTATGGCCGTTTCCATCAGGCGGGTCTGAAGGAGAAGGTCTACCAGCCCGACTGGCGTACGGCCTCGCGACGCGATTACACGGTGCAACTCGCCGATCTGCTGGCGGTGCTTTTGCCGGATGGCCAGGAGGGCAGTATCAGCACGGTGCCCGGCTCGTTCAAGCCATGGATCATTCGGCCGGGGGAAGAGCAGCGCATGGTGGAGCGTCTGGTGGAGTGCGTGGCGCACCTGGCCGCGCTGCACGATCGAACCGGCAAACTGATTCATCTGGGTCTGGAGCCCGAGGCTGGCTGTACGCTCGAAACCACGGCGGAAACGATCGCCTTCTTCGAGGAGCGCCTCCTGAAGACAGGGCGCGCTTTTCTGACGCGTCGCCGCGGGTGTTCGCCCGACCAGGCCGAGGCCGAGATCCGGCGGCATCTCGGTGTCTGCTTCGATGCCTGCCACGCGGCGATTCAATTCGAGGAATTGGAGCCCTCCCTGCAGGCTTTTCGAAGCGCGGGGCTTCGTGTCTCGAAAGTTCAGCTCAGCGCCGCGCTTGAAGTGCATAACGAACGCTCGCAACTGGAGGCGCTTCGCCCTTTTGTGGAGCCGGTCTACCTGCACCAGGTCAAGGCGCGCACCCGCATGGGCACGCTTCGGAGTTGGAACGATCTGCCGGATGCGCTGCGCGATATTCACCCGCGCGGCGAAGTGGAGCGGATCCGCATCCATTTTCATGTGCCGCTCCATTGGCACGGCGACCATCTGCTGGGGACGACGGCGTCGCAACTCACCCCCGCCTTTCTGAAGGCGGCCTGCGCCGACCCGGTGACGCATCTGGAGATCGAAACCTATACCTTCGACGTCTTGCCGGACCCGATTCGTGCGGCCGACGTCGTAGAGAGTGTCGCGCAGGAATACCGCTGGGTACTGGATCGTATCCTGCCGGTACTCGAGGCAAGCCCGTCCGCCACGCCCGCGGCGCGGCCAGCCGCGCCGCCTCGCGCCGTCCAGGAGCAGGCTTGAAGCAGGGCTGGTTTGGCAGGCGCCCTCGTGATATACTGCTCCCGTGGCAAGGTGCCATGGGAGGAATTGGTCATGAAGCGCGGCAAAGAGTCATCCACGCGGAAACACCCGGAGCGGCGAACCGAGAAGACGCCGAATCCGTTCCTGCATCAGGGGCACAATCGCAGTACCGACGCCTACAGGGTCGGGCATTCGGCGCCGCATGGCGGGCACCGGGCGCGCGACGGGTTCTCCAAATCCCGATAGAGCGGCGCTCATCGCTCCGGGTTCATCGCGGCGGCCTCCCGTTCCGTGACGGAACCGAGCGGGCGGGGCGGACGGGTCGAGAGATCGACGGCGTCGACCTGGAAGGCCCAGGCGGCATCGGCCTGACTGATCCGCGCGACCAGGCGGTTGCGGCCCTGTCGTAGCCGGACCCGCACACGGTCTTCGCCCGCGGTGAAGGGGCGTTTGCGGTCTTCGGCCAGCACCCGTTCTCCGTTTAGCCAGAGGCGCAGGGCATCGTCGGACCCGGCGCGGAGTTCGGCATCGGTGGGCTCTTCCACCACAATCTCCGCGACCGCGTAGGCAAAGCAATTCTCGGCCTGGCCGAGCAATTCGACGAGATCGATGACCTCTCCCCAGGCATGCTCGGCGGGCAGCCGCCATTCGATACCAGGCGGCGCCGTTGCCTCGCCGCGTGCAAAGGCGTCGAGCGGTCCTTCGCCCAGATAGGCATCGGGCTGATCGAAGGGGAACGGCCCGGCAATGCGCCAGTCGAGCGGGCCGGGATGCGCCAGCACGTCGCCCGACACGGGGCGCTGCGCGTCAAAGTCCGTGATGGTATCGAAGGCATCGTGCACGCCGCCAAGCGGTTGGCCGCCTGGGGCCGTGAGATGCAAATGCAGCGCCCAGCCGAATTCGGCCTGCGCAACTTTCGCTACCAGTCGGTTTATGCCTTCCCGCAGGCGCACTGAAATCATCTCCTGATCCCAGTCAGCGTCACGGTAGACTTCCCGATCGAACACCTTTTCGCCATTCAGCCACAGCGTCAGGGTGTCGTCGGAGCCTGCGCGAATCTCGGCCTCCTGTTCCGTATCGGATGCCACCAGCGTCATGGCGTAGACGGTTGCGTGACTGCGCTGACCGAATAAGGCGATGAAGTTTAAGCCCGAGTGTTCGAGCACATGCTCGGGCTGCACCGCTTCCCAGCGAAGCGGCGCGGGTTCGGCGGCGAAGCGGGCGTCCGGCGAAAAGGTCCATTCGGCCGGGGTGGAGAGGGCATACGCCGCATCCGGTTCGGTCTGGAAGGGGCCGGCAACGGCCCAGGTCAGCGGGCGCGCCAGGATGAGGGTCTCGTCGGCCAGCGGCACGTCGTTCATTTTCAACGCAACGTGAAAAGGCACCGCGGCAAGATCCGGTCCGGGCTCCGCGGAAATGGGCCAGGTCCAGACGATTTCGGACTCCGCCGCGAGCGTGGCGGTGCGTTCCTCGCGTTCTTCGTCCTCCGCATCCTTTCGGGAGAGAAGAACGCGCACGGGCAGGTCTTCGCGGCTCTGATTGGTGACGGTCGTGATCAATTCGCTCTCGTTCCCGGCCAGAACACGGGGCCACCCGCGCTCTGCCTGCAACGTGAGGGGCGGTTGCCAGAGGAGGTCGGCCTGCCAGACAATCTCTCCATCCGGCCCATCCCGCCGCACGAGGAACGTTTGCGGGTGTGGCGTTGTCGGGTCGGCGGATGGCGCTGGGATACGGACCGCAACATGGCCTTCCTGCCAGTCGGCCTCCGCCGGTTGTTCGGCGACGGTCTCGTTGGCCTGCTTGACGGCGAAGGAAAGGCGCCCGATCTGGTCTTCCCTGACCATTGCAGTGAAGATGGCATGCTCCTTATGCAGACTCGGCTTCAAGGGAAGCGCGGGGTTGTGCAGGAGCGGGCGATCGGCGTCGAACGCCAGCTCGGTGACCGGCGCTCCGCGGCGCCAGTTGCCGAGCGATTCGTCTTCGTCCAGCTCCACGGCCAATCGCGTGCCGGCACGGACGAAAACCGGTGCGGCGTCAAACGCGATGGGCACGTCCATTTCGCCCGGCCCTTCGTAGGCCACCGCGTCGAGGAGATGCTGCCAGACGCCTTCGGGAAAGAGCACGGTACGTCCGGTCACGCCGGGTTCCAGCACGGGCGCCACCAGCAGGTCGCTGCCGAGCATGTACTGTGTTTCTTCCGCGCCGAAACGTGGATCCTGCGGGAACTCCATGGTCATGGGACGCATGATCGGCAGGCCAGTGCGCACGGCCTCGTGGCCGAGTGCGATCAGGGTCGGGCGGAGATTCATGCGCAGATGCGAGAGGCGTCGGTAAGCGGCCTCGGCTTCTTCGCCGAATTTCCAGGGTTCGCGCGGTTCGATGCCGTGGTACTGCATGAGGGGGCTGAACGTGCCGAACTGCAACCAGCGCATATAAAGTTCCGGGCCGGGGTCGCCGATGTAGCCGCCGATGTCATGGCCCCAGAAGGGCATGCCGCTCAGGCCGCTGCTGAGGCCGGCGGGAATGAGCACGCGCATTTGCTCCCAGGTTGCGAACTGGTCGCCCGCCCAGAGAGCAGGGGTCTGCTCGATACCCAGGCTACCGCTGCGCGCCCAGAGCATGCCGTCGATGCCTTCCTCGTCGAAGACCTCCAGCATGGCCCGGTTGTAGAGCGTGGAATACTCGTTGTGCATCTCCCAGCCGCGGCGCCCGTCGTGGAAAACATCCAGTGGCTTGATGTCTTCGCCGTCGTCCGCCTTGAAGCCATAGACGCCGCGCCGCACCGCATCCCGCAACTGGTCCTTGAACCAGGTGCTTTCTTCGGGGTTCGTGAAATCGATGTTCGCAAACCCCGCAAGCCATTCTTTGCGATGACTCACGGTGCCGTCCTCGTTCCGGACGAAAAATCCACGCTCCACGCCCTCGGCATAGAAGGGGGAGGCGGGATGCAGGATGGGCACCTGCCAGAGCACGGTGCGAATGTCGTGTTTGCGGCAGAGTTCGAAATAGGCATCGAGGTCCGGCCAGCGCTGCGGCGAGAAGCGGTTGAACTCGCCCGTCTCGCTGGTTCCTTTCCAGGCCTCCTGCACAATCGCCGCCACGGGCAGGTCGCGCTCAACCATGCCGCGGATTGCGGCCTCGGCCTCCGACTGATGCTCGTAACTATTGCGGCTGATCCAGGGTCCCCAGGCCCAGTCGGGAATGCCCCGGAGCGGCCCCTGCCGGGCGACGCGCTGCTGAACCAGCTCTTTCAATGACGGAGAAAAGGCGAGGTAGAATGTCATTGTTTCGCCTGCGCGCCGATAGTGGTGCCGCCCCGCTCCATCACTGTTGAGGTCGAATTCCGCTTCCGGGTTGTCGGTGGCATAGAGGGCATACCCGCGGCTGCTGAAGAGCACGGGTGTACAGAAATAGCTGACGCCGCCCGCCATACCGGGGCGATCTTGAATCCACATCTCGACGCGATGCCCATATTGGTCGAAGCGGTCGAATCGCTCGCCCAACCCGAACATATGCTCGCGCGATGCCGCCTCCCAGTGCAGGTGGAGGCCGGGTACGCTGGCCCGTCCATATTCCGCCATTCCCTCAACGGCGCCGGACCAGATCATGGTTTCATCCTGCCAGGCGCTGAGGCTTGCGCCATCCGGATCAAGTCGCAACCGGGTTCTGCCGTCCGGATGCCGCAGCATGTCCGGCCGGTCGATTGCCTCGTGGGTGGGCGTTTTCGGGCGCACCTGCACCCTATAAAGGTCCGGTTCAATGACTTCTGCGATGATTTCGATCTGCATCGGCGCCTCCATGACGTTCAACGCTTCGGCGCCGGAGCGGACCGCCGCAGAGGCATGAACGATCACAGCCACCAGACAGACGAATCGCCTTTTCCAAGGTTGAGAAGGGGTATCCATTAATCAAGGCTTCCTTATGCGAATTTGCACCACTGGGGATTTGACCTGATCCGCTGGAGGTGTATAAATAGTGGGTGTTTTCTGTAAGTAAAGCGTTTCCATTGCGGCCGTGTGTTGTATCGCCGCGTGCAGGCGCGTTGAACACTGAACATTCGGGGCGAGGTTGGAGCCGCCAGGCGGCGTAACGGCGCGTGAATCAGGTGACATGGTGAAAGGATGGTAGGTTCAATGAAACGTGAATGCAGCACTCTCTTCTTCATTCCTCTTTTGGGGCTCGTTGTAGGGCTTGTCGCGGGAACCGCTTTGGCGGATCCGCCCAATACCCCGGTTCTGGACGGGCGCCCGTTGGAATATGATATTGGCGATCTGCGGGGCACCTTCCCGGACGCGCCAACCTGGGGGCCCGACAATGTCATTTCCAACCTGTATGTCACTTGGGATGCAGACGCGCTGTACGTGGCCCTGCACGGCTACACGCGCCAGGACGATGCGCCCAACAAGCTTGCCGTGCTCGTGGACGTCGCTCCCGGCGCCGGCAAGGGCATGACGACCACCTTGAACTGGATTAATACGGGCGAGCCGGCCATCGATTTCAACGGCGCCGGCTGGGTGACTTCAGGAGTGACCCCCTTTGGCGCCGACTACATGATCGTTTCCGAAGGCACTTTCAACAACCTGTTCCGCATCCTCTACGACGGGGAGGAGGCGCCGGTGCTCGGGGGCAACGTCGAGGCACTGTTCGATAGTGATAATGGCTCCAATCCGACGGGCGGTCCGGTGGACATGGCGACGCTGCGCAATGCTGGTCCCGGCTGCAACCTGCTGGCCATGGAAGCCCGCATCCCGTGGGATGTTTTGTACGATCCGACGATTCTCGACAACGGCTCGCCCCGCTTCGGGGTCCCTGGCCCCGGCGGCGTTCCGACCGGCGCAACCATTCGTGTGGTAGCCATCCTCCATAACAATATTGAGAACGATCCCTATTCGAGCCCAGACGCGATTCCTCCACAAGTCGGTGCCAATTCCAACTGGGACGACGGACTGCTCACCACGGACGATTATATTGACGTTGTCATCGATGGAACCGGTGACGGCACGCCTGACTTTGTCAACCTGCCTGACACCAACGGCCCCTGGCTGACCAGCGCTAGCGGTGCAGAGGGCGGGACCACGGCCCTGTTGCAATTCAACAAGGCGGTCGATGCGGTCACCGCCGAAAATCCAGACAACTATTCCATCGCGGGGATCACCCCGACCTCCGCCAACCTGACTTCGGATCGCATCGTGATCCTGAACCTGCCATCCCCGCTTCCCGACGGTTCGACCGCCCGACTGGCCATCGCCACCGACGTTGAAGACACGGCGGGTAACTCACGCACGCTGCCCGCGGAAGTCTGCTTCTTTCCGACCGTCGGCGGCATCGATGAGGACGTGACGGTCACCTTTGTGCTGGAGACGGATTCTGGCATGGGCATCAGCCCCGGCGCCTCGGAGTTCTTTATTAACGGTGGCGCTCTACCGCTGGAATGGGGTTTCCCGCCGGCAACGAATATTCCGCTCACGCAGCTTTCCGGCACGCTTTACAGTGTTGACATTACGTTCCCGGCTGGATCGCCCAGCAGCACCTTCTACAAGTATAGCGCGATTCTCAACAACACGGGCACAAACAACTACGAAGCGATTCGCCTCGACAAATGGGACGAGGTGTCCCGGCCCCTTGAACTGCCCAACGACGGTTCCTCTCTGGTGATTACCGACTATCTGGGCGCGGCCGCCGGGCCCTGGCGGACCGGCGACTCCGGGCGAGCCGACCTTTACGCCGATGCACGGCGTGGCGACGCCGGCGTGCGGCAGCGTCACACCATCCTCTTCCAACTCGACCTCTCCTTGCGCGTGCCGCCTCCGGGCGCGCGGGTGATGGTGTTGGGAAGCGATCCTTTGCGCGGCTTCAACTGGGACGGGGTCTTCGCCGATTTCCCCTCCAGCCTGCTCGTCGGATGGGCCGACGGAGCTATCGAACTTTTCGACGACGGGACGCACGGCGATCTCGTGGCCGGCGACGGCATTTACTCCCGCGTCTGGAGCTTTACCGAGGACGGTCTCGATCCGGTGATCAGCCCTGAATTCCCCAACTCGCTGGTGGATCCCGGCTTCGCTGTCGGGCCCTACTTCGGCAGTTGGGTCAACCGTCGTTCGCCACGGAGTTTCATCTTCAAATACTTCATCAAGGACATGAATGATCCTGACCCGGACGTCTTCTGGGACAGCCCCTCGCAGGATATCGAATTGTATCTTGAACACGACGCCCCTGAGCATATCGTGTTACCCCCGCACGTTTGGGACAACCCGGCCATTCCCATCGTCTCCGAGTCCTTCCCCGCCGAATTCACGGAAATCACCCCTGTTGGCGACGATGTGCGGGTCGTCTTCACGAACATCCTGCAGGCCACGGACAACGAACTGCAAGTCGCCGATGATCTGACATCGAACATGTGGGGCGGATACGGTCTCATTGCGACGGGCAGCGGCGTGTACACTGTAATGGTCGAGAATGCCGTTGCGGACAGCGAGATCTACCGCGTCCTGACCCCCGGCCGGCCGACCGATTATACGTGGTGGGAGCCTGCCTTCCTGCCGGATGGTGGCGGAACCGTGCGTATCTGGTTCCAGCAGCGCCGCAAGAACCTCGGCGGCGTGCGCCAGATCTACTGGTTCGGCGCTAACCCGGGGCCAGGCGGATATGCAACCGAACCGATGACGTTTGCCGGTGACGGGCTCTGGTACATCGATTTGGATGTCGTGGGCACCAGCGGTCAGGATGTGCGCTTCCTCTTCATCGACCGTCCGTTCGACCCAGAGATTGGCTGGATTCCAGGCACGCGGGAAGACAAGAACATGCATCCGGACGGCTCCAACGTCGGCACACTCGGCGGCGACTTCAGCCTGACAATCGGCGGGCGCGCCACCTGGGCGCCTGATCCCGTTCAGCCAGGACAGGATCTCACCATCACATACGACGCAGTTGGCGGGCCCTTGTTCGGCGCCTCCGAGGTGAACATCTGGCTCGATTTCGATGGATGGGAAGACTTGCAGCCTTGGAATGGCGCCGAATTCGAGCAGCCCATGACGTCCATCGGTCCGAATCTCTGGGAAATCACCATTCCCGTTCCCGTCGACACACAGGCCACCGCCAACTTCGTATTCAAGACCCCGGACGGGGCGGCATGGGATGGGAATCAGGATTCTAACGGGCAAGGCCGTGACTGGCAGGCCTTCGTTCGGCCCTGATCTCTGATAGCCGGGATACTCGACGCGGGGGTCGGCTTCAGGCCGGCCCCCGCTTTTTGTTTCAGGGCACCCCCCAAGGCTCCAGTGCGCAGTTCGCCTTTCTCCCAACGCATGGCATGGCTTTCGACGCCAGGCGCAGCGTTGGCCCCCGCATCCTTCATTGTGCCGCCAGGCTGTATCGACCTCACCGTCAACGATCCCACCGCCTGTGGATTCGTTTATGAACAGAGTCTTTACGCGCCGCTTACCGACGAGGAACCATCGCGGTATCGACCCGCTTCGCTCGGTGTGGAAGAGGCACGCCTTGCCATCGCCGCCTACTACGAAGCGCGTGGCGTAACGATTTCCCCAGAGCGCATCTGGCTCGGTTCGGGCACCAGCGAGCTTTTCCTGCAAGCACTCTGGCTGGTGGCCGATCCGGGGGATTCGATTCTCACGCCCGCGCCCGGGTATCCGCTCCACGAGATGCTGGCGAAAATGGCCGATACTCGGCCCGTCGAGTACGCGCTTCATTATGACGCCGGGTGGCATATCGACCGATCCTCGATCGAGGCGGCCTGGTGCGATGCCAACGTGGCGGCCTGCTGCGTTGTCTCGCCCAGCAATCCTGCCGGGCTCTACCTCGACACCGATTCGCGCGCCTGCCTGGAAGGGCAATGTACGGAACGTGGTGCGGCCCTGATTGTTGACGAGGTCTTTGCGGATTACCCGCTGCGCGACGGGGCGAATACGTTCTTTGCCGCGACAGAGCCCTCCTGCCTCTCCTTTGTCCTTTCCGGCCTCTCCAAAGTTGCCGCGCTCCCCCAAATGAAACTGGGCTGGGGCGTGGTCCTCGGCCCGGACAAAGCGGTGGGGCAGGCCCTGGCCCGCCTGGAACAGATCGCCGACGCCTTCCTCAGCGTCTCCACACCCCTGCAACGGGCGCTGCCTCGGTTGCTGGAGGCCTCTACGCCGATGCAGAAGTCCATTCGCAGGCGCTGCCGCGAAAACTTCGAGCTTTTGCGCGAAGCTGCGGGCCGCGGTGCGTTCGGGGTCTACGAAAGCGATGGTGGATGGAACGCCGTCCTGCGACTACCGCAACTGCCCGGTTGGGACGACACCCGCTGGACCGAAACCCTGCGTTATGAGCAGGGCGTAGCAACCCAGCCCGGCTATCTGTTCAACCTTGCGGACCCGCCCCCGCATCTTGTGGTTTCACTGCTGGTCCCGTCCCCAACCTTCCGTGTCGGTGTGGCTCGCTTGTCCGAGGGGGTTGATCACTTCGTCGGGGCAGGGTAGACTTCGGCACCATGCAGGAGCGAGTCTACCCGCACGACATGGAGGTGGAGCCCGGTGCAGGCTTTCTCTCTACGGAATTGGCCAACAGCGTCACGCATGGTGTGGGCCTGCTCTTCAGTGTTGCCTGTCTCACTGTGATGGTGGTGATCAGCGCGCTCTTCAATGGGCCGACGCACGTCGTGGCCGCCAGTGTCTATGGCGCTACCTTGGTGTTTCTCTATCTGGCCTCCACGCTCTATCATCTGGCCCGAAATCCACGAACCAAGCGGGTATTACGGGTCATTGACCACTCCGCCATCTATCTGCTCATTGCAGGCACCTACACCCCGTTTACGCTGATCACACTGCAAGGGGCATGGGGTTGGTCGATCTTCGGTGTCGTGTGGAGCCTTGCCTTGC
>SLOV01000226.1 GCA_007132345.1 Kiritimatiellia bacterium | reverse complement strand
TCCGGCTCGCCGCGGGTGCCTTCCGGAAAGAGAATCACGATATCGCCGCGCTCCACCGCCTCGGTGACGATGCCGAGCGGATCGCCTTTGCCCGCGCGCGGGTTTCGATCGATCGGCAGGATGCCGATGAGCCGCGTGAAGAACCAGGCGGCAAGACGGTTCTTCAGGAAATGATCGGCAGCGGCAACCGGCCGCAAATGTGGCAGGAGGCGCATGGGGAAGAGCGTCATGAGGACCAGCGTGTCGAGGTGGCTGTTGTGGTTCGCCACCATCAGTGCGGGTCCGTGCGACGGGAGGCGTTGCCGGTGACGCACGTTCATGCCGAGGAGCACGGCAACGACAGGCCGCACCACCAGCAGGAAGAAGGCGGCTCTTGGCAGGCGGTACATGGTCAGTAATAGAACCAGTGAATGAAGTGGAAGAAGAGCGGAGCGGTGTAGGTGAGGCTGTCGACACGGTCCAGAATGCCGCCGTGTCCGGGTAAGAGGTCGCCGGAGTCCTTGACGCCGATATCGCGCTTTACGGCGGAGATCACGGTGTCGCCGAAGAAGCCGCTGACCGCGATGAGCACGCCCGCGGCGGCGGCGTGGTGCAACAACATCGGTGTGAGGAGACCAGAGAGGAGAAGCGCCAGCACAACGGTGTTGAAGACGCCGCCGAGAAAGCCGGCCCAGGTCTTGTTGGGGCTCACGGTCGGGACGATCTTCCTTTTCCCGAAGGATTTGCCCCAGAGGAACTGCGAAACGTCGTTGCTCTGGGTGAGGATCACGAGAAACAGGATCAACCCCGCGCCGCCCGCCACATTGCCTTCCGGAGGCAGCGCCAGCAGGAAGGCGAGGTGGCTGATCGAAAAGACGGTGGTCATGAGTCCCCAGTGCAGGGTGCCGATCGCTTTGAGGAAGCCGGTGGTGTCGCCGATGGCGATCATGCGCATCGGCAGGAGGAGGAAGGCGTAGACAGGAATGAAGACGATGAACATGCCGTACCAGGCGGTGTGAACGAACCAGTACTGCATGGGGATCGCCAGGTAGGCCCAGAAAAGCACACGCCGATCCGCCCGGCGCGTGGGAATGAGGGAGATGTACTCCTTGAAGGCCATGAAGCTGACGAACGCAAAGAAAACGATCGAGACGACCGGCCCGATGACGATCGCGGTGGTGAAGATGCCGGCCATCAGCCACCAGGTGCGGATGCGCAGGCCGACCTGCGTGAAATCGGTGTTGGGCTTAAGCCGTCGAAGCAGCAGCAGGCCAAGGCTCGAAAGGGCCAGCGCGGCGAAGATGCCGAGCAGGGTCCATTGCACCGGTTCGGGCAGGTTCAGGTGGATGGGCATGTAGAGATCTCCGCAAGGGCGCGCGCGGCGCGGCGCCAGATGGTGGGCAGCAGCAACAGCGTGAAGAGGAGCAGCATACCGCGTGCCGGAATGGACGGCAGCCCGCAGGCCATGGCCACGGCGAGGACGGACATGGCCAGGGCGCGGTCGCTCTTGCCCATCGGGCCATCGTAGCGGCGGGCCGCCCCGATCTGTACGGCGACAACGCCGGTCATTTCGCTGATCACTGCGCCGACCACGAAAAGGACGACAACGGCGGGTTGCAGGAGGGGATGAACCGCAAAGGGCAGATAGAGAGCTGCATCGGAAAGGACATCGCCGAGTTCGTTAAGGACCGCACCGAGCGGTGTCTTCATGTTGTGTTCGCGCGCCAGCATGCCGTCGATCGCGTTGAGGGCCATCCGCAGAAAGAGGGTCAGGGGAATGAGCCAGAGCGACCAGACAGCAGTCTCCGAGACAGCGATGCAGAGGCCGACCGCGATCGAGAGCAGGAGCGCGGCAATGGTGACCTGGTTGGCCGTGATGCCGATGCGTGCCAGCCGTGTAACCAGGGGGCGCAACAGATTCTGAAACGCGGGTTTGAGGTCATAGACACTGGGCATGGAAATATCCTCAACGGCAAACGTTGCGGACAAGATGCGTCAGACGGGGATGACATGACAAGAGCGGATCGCTTGAGGCGGCAGGGGGTGCAGCGGACCTTCACCTGCGCAGACCATCCCTTCCTGATCACCGGAGGTTCAAGAACCCCCGGAAAAAGCGCTTTCAAGAAAGCGCACTCCGAATTTTGGAGTGCGGGTTCTGGAACCCGCTTTCTTGCGCGCCTTCTCGAAGGCGCGCTGGTGCTTAGACATTCCGCCCGCGCGCCGAATAAATCAACACACCCTAGCAACGGCGGCTACGTGATTGTAGCCGCGCCGGTTACGGCGTGGCTGGCTGCCTTTCGGCAGCCCTGCCGGCCCACTGCCATTCATCTGCATTCAGATAGCTCTCTGGCGCTGACGGCGTCGTGTAACTCCGCCCTCCATTCTCTCGAATGACTATAGGGCGCGCACTTGCGCGTCGCCGCGGGAATAAATCAAGACACCCGCTACGGTGCGGCCGACCAGGTAGACAGGCATATTGACGAGTACCACAATCGTCTTGCCGATTCAGCGGCACACCTCTGAAACTGCGGATCGCGCTGTCAGCCATGCTGTTGGGTGCCGCCTGGATCAACAACCCTTCGTTGGTTCTGGCCATGTGTTTCGTGAAAGCGGCGGGCCAGGCCGGGAAAGAGTTTGCCCACGACGCATAGATGGGTTGTAGTGGGACAGCCACAAGGAGGAGAACGCCATGAGTAAGCCCGTTATCGCAGCGAACAAGCCCGTGCCGGTCGACCTCAAGCAGGGAGAGGAATACTACTTCTGCGTTTGCGGACGCTCAAAGGATCAGCCGTTTTGTGACGGGTCGCACAAAGGCACGGATTTCAAACCGAAACAGTTCGTGCCGGATGAGAGTGGCGAGGCGTATCTGTGCCAATGCAAGCACACGGCCAACGCGCCCTATTGCGATGGCACGCATAAGCAGTTCGGCCAGGATATGGTCGGCAAAGAAGGGCCGGGCGTTGAGCAGGATGCGGACGCCGCGCCCAAAGCGTCCCCGACGGAAGAGGAGCCGACCGTCGAGTTTATCCATCAACTGGCCCGCGAAGGGCTGGAAGGCGTCGGGCATCATGGCCCCATGACGGCCATGGGCGTGCCGCGCCATCGGTTGCCGGCCTGGGACGACCTGCAAGTGATGGTGGCGCAGATGGCGACCAAGCCGCTGATGGAAGATCGCGATGTCGCGACCGAATTGGTGATTGGCCCGGAAGCGAAGAAGCCGCTGGTGCTGAAGATTCCCCTGTTCGTGTCGGATATGAGTTTTGGCGCACTCTCTGAGGAGGCGAAGATTGCGCTGGCGCGGGGCGCGGAATTGGCCGGTACGGGCATTTGTTCCGGTGAAGGTGGCATGTTGCCGGAAGAACAGGCGGAGAATTCCCGCTACTTCTACGAGTTGGCGAGCGCAAAATTCGGTTACTCCGAAGAACTGCTGGAAAGGGTGCAGGCCTTTCACTTCAAGGGTGGGCAGGGCGCCAAGACGGGTACCGGCGGTCATCTGCCCGCCAACAAGAATGTTGGGAAGATATCCAGTGTCCGAAAGATCAAGGAGGGGCAACCGGCAGTTTCGCCGCCCACCTTTGCGGACCTGAACACGGTCGAAGAGTTTCGCGCCTTTGGCGAGCGCGTGCGGGAGATCAGCGGTGGCATTCCCATCGGGTTCAAGCTGAGCGCCAATCATATCGAGCAGGATATTCAGTTCGCGCTGGATGCGGGCGCCGATTACATCATTCTCGATGGTCGCGGCGGGGGCACGGGCGCCGCGCCGGCGATGTTCCGGGACCATATCAGCGTGCCCACTATTCCGGCGTTGGCGCGTGCGCGACGCTATCTCGACCAGCAAGGCGCGAGCGGACGGGTGACGCTGATCGTGACGGGTGGCCTGCGGGTGCCGATCGACTTCGTCAAGGCCATGGCTTTGGGTGCGGACGGTGTTGCGTTGGCCAACAGTGCCATGCAGGCGATCGGCTGTGTCGCCGCCCGAATCTGTAACACCAACAATTGTCCGGCGGGCATCGCTACGCAAAAGAAGGATCTGCGCCAACGGCTTAACGTCGACAAGTCGGCCAAGCAATTGCACAACTTTTTTGCTGCGTCGGTCGCCCTCATGCAGGTCATGGCACGGGCATGCGGGCACGATGCGTTGGGCCAGTTTAATTCGAAAGACCTCGCCACGTGGAACCGCGAGATGGCGCTCCTGTCCGGCGTGAAGTACGCGGGTGTTCTGGACCCAGCTTGACCCGGCATGATCACGAAACTCACTCGATCCCCGAGTGTGGCGGCCGCCATCCTGCGGGAGGGCGGCGTGGTTGCTTTTCCGACGGAAACGGTTTATGGGCTGGGCGCGAACGCCCTGGATGCGCGCTCCGTGCGGGCGATCTTTCGAGCAAAAGGGCGCCCGCGGGATAACCCTTTGATCGTTCATGTGCCTTCCGCGGAATTTGTCGGCCAAGTTGCGCAGCGCATTCCGGCGTCAGCGCGCAAGCTGATGGAGCATTTCTTTCCCGGCCCGCTGACGGTCATCGTGCCGCGCCACCCGGGTGTCCCGCAGGAAGTGACCGCCGGGCTGGACACGGTGGGGGTGCGCTGTCCGAGGCATCACGTGGCGCAGGAATTTCTCCAGGCGTGTGGGTGTCCGGTGGCGGCGCCGTCGGCGAATCGGTCCGGGCGGCCCAGCCCGACCACCTGGCAAATGGCGCTGGCGGAACTGGATGGACGTATCCCCTGCATCTTGAAGGGGGGACGCGCGGAGATCGGCTTGGAGTCCACGGTGGTCGATTGCACGGGATCGAGGCCGGTTGTTTTGCGGGAAGGCGCGGTTCACCTGGAGCAGCTCCGCGCGGTGGTTCCGTCCGTGCGGACAGCGGCGGGGGGAGAGCGGCATGGCCCGGCCCGGAGCCCCGGCTTGAAGTATCGCCATTACGCGCCGAGACCCCGCGTGATTCTGGTGGATGGTCCACGCGATGTGCCGGTGTCCGAAGCGGCGCGAGCGGCGTATATTGGCATCGAGGCGCGAGGCTTTCGGCGTCGTCCGTTGCGCGTCAAACGCTGTCGCGCTGTTTCGGACTACGCAAAGGGGTTGTTCAGTTTCTTTCACCAGTGTGAGCGCGATGGGGTCGGCACGATCTTTTGTCAGCGGGTGCCCAGGGAGGGCTTGGGGCAGGCCCTGATGGATCGGCTGCACCGGGCTGCGGAGCCAGCCAGGACCCGCAAGGCGGAGAGGTCGTTTTGAAAAAGAATGGGCTGACCCCATGAAGCGAAGGAATTGTTTAATGAAATCGCTTGTGTTCCTTGTGTTGCCCGTGATGGCGCTTCTGGTTATGCGCGCAACGGCCATAGCGGTTGCGCCGCCGCTGTGGATCGAAGTCGAGGAGGGGCCGGATACAAGGTGGCCGGTGCTCTCGTTCGACAAGCCGGCAGGGGCGCACTATTTCGTCGAGCGGAGCGACGATCTCTGGCGGTGGACCTTCATGTCGCGCTTCTGGGTCGGCGACGACGCGCGCGAGGTCCTGGTGCCGCCGTTCGGCGTCGATCAACGGTTCTTCCGTTTGAGCGCACATCCCGTTCCTGTCGAGGAATGGGTTACCGCGCCAGTCAACATGCCGCTGGCCCGTTATCAGATTTTCTGGAGCGAAGCGGTAGAGCGGCCGGTGAGTTTTCATGTCTATCTTCCGACGGCATACACGATGCAGCCGCAGCGGCGCTTTCCCGTGCTCTATTGGCTGCACGGTGCGGGCGGCACAACGGCCGGCATTCCGCCCTTGAGCCACTATTTCGGCGATGCCATGGATGCCGGCAAGATACCGCCCATGTTGGTCGTCTTCCCGAATGGCCTGCCGTTGGGGATGTGGTGCGATTCGAAAGACGGGTCGACACCGATCGAGACGATGCTGATCGATGAACTGGTTCCGTATGTGGACGCGACCTTCCGGACGATTGCCACACGGGACGGGCGGATTGTGGATGGGTTCAGCATGGGCGGCTATGGCGCCGGGCGGCTCGGGCTGAAGCACGCGGATGTATTCGGAGGCTTCTCGATGCTGGGTGCGGGGCCGTTGCAGCGCGAGTTTCTCGTCGACGATCCGAACCTGCAACCGCTTCCGTTACGGCAATGGATCTTCGATAAGGTGTATGGAGGGGACATGGAGTATTATGAAGCGCAAAGCCCATGGGCGTTGGCGGAGCAATGGGCCGATGCGCTCCCGGATGACTATCCGATTCGCATCATTGTGGGAGCTGAAGACTCGATGCTGGAGAACAACCGCGCGCTGCACGGGCATTTTCTTTCTCTTGGGATCGACCATGACTATCAGGAAGTGCCTGGGGTTGGCCATGTGCCGCTGGACACGCTGGAGGGGATCGAGCCGGAGAACTGGGGGTTCTACCGCACGGTTTTCGGCGAATAGCGGAGGGAGCGCGATTCAGGGATCGGAGAGCAGTTCGATCATGAGCATGGCGTCCGCCTCGCGGTTTTCGCGCAGGTAGGCGCGGTGCAGGTTGTGGAGCACGCGCTCCATGATGGAGGCGGTGGTTGCGGGCCGCTCGATGAGTCGGCGGATGGAATCGGCAACGGGGCGGTGCAGCGCGGCGAGGTCGTGACGGGAAAGAAAGCGCCCGCCATCGAAGCAGTCCACGGCGTAGACCTGCCCGGCGTGTGTGACGCGCGCCAGAAAATGGCCGGGCAGGGGCAGGCCGGCGATCTCGAGCCCGAGGCGGCGCCCGACCAGCATGTAGATGCAGCAGAGACTGATGGGAATCCCTTTTCGCTCCAGAATGCAGGCGGCCAGGTTGCTGTTGCGCGGGTCGTAATAGGTTTGTCGGTCACCGCGAATGGGCAGGCCGCGAAAGAGGTAATGGGCAAGCTGGGTAGCGCTGGTCTCGCCGCAGGCCTCGCGGTATTCGGCCGCCAACTGGTCCAATAGGGTGGGGAGACGAATGGGGAATGCGTTTCCGTATTGGAATCGGGCGATGAGGTCGTGCGCTGCTTCGAGCTGCTGGAATTCGTCGGGCTCGTTCTTCCAGCCGGACCAGTGCAAGGCGAGCCAGGAGCGGTGATACTGCTCGATGACATCCCGAACATGGCGGCGCTGATCTTCGCTGGGTTCGGGAGAGAGCCGATTCAGTTCATAATCCAGGCGCGGGCCGTACGAGGCCAACTCCTTGCCAACCACTTCCCGGATCCAGTGGGAAGGATCGTCCACCAGTTTGAGCAGGTGCGGGAGTTGTTCGGCGTTCGGCATCGAGATTTCCTATGAGACCAGCGGCACGGTACGCCGCTCGTGATGCGTTTTCCAGCGGCGCGTCGGAGGAGAGTTAGGTTTTGTATTTCCCCTCTGGCATTTCCTGAACGGTGTGTTAGCGTTTCGGACCGGTTTCGCATGGGGCGGAGTCGGATGGGGCCGTTTCCCGAGGCGGGAACCCACTTGGAGGCGCAGTAGCATTATGGCCGTAGAATTGAAGACACAGGAATCGCCGGTGATCGAGAAGACCATCGAATTATGTGAAACCATTGTGGAGCAGCCACAATTTCAGCGCATCAAGCAGGACATTGACGCCTTTCTATCGGATGCTCCCGCGCGCTCGATGTATGAGTCTCTGGTCGAAAAGCAGCATTTCCTGATGAGCAAACAGGAGCGGGGGCATGATCTGACCGAGGAGGAGATCGCCGACTTCGAGGGGGAGCGTGATCGCGTGATGGGGCACCCGCTGGCGAGCGCTTTCCTGGAGGCCCGCGACCACATTCAGCGCGTGCAGAACTCGGTCGCACAGTACGTGGCCAAGACCTTTGAGCTGGGCCGTGTGCCGCAGGAGTCCGATCTTTCGCGCGGCGGTTGCTGCGGCGGGGGTGGGGGCGGTGGCTGCGGCTGCGGGAAGTAGGCGCATGCCCGGCACGCACCGCGTCAGCGGCTGATGCGGTTCATGAACTCCGTCGTTGGGAACAACCGGCCCGGGCAGCGCGTGGGCCGGTTGTTGATCTGGGTGTGCGTTCGCACATTGCGGGCCGGGACGCCCGCGTTGGTCATCAGGTAACGCGTCAGCGCTTCCAGGCTCTCCAACTGCTTCGGGGTAGGGCGGGTTTCGTCGAAGTTTCCAACGAGACAGATGCCAATGGCCTTTTGGTTCATGGCGGCGCTGGCCAAGTGGCCGCCCTGGATCTGGCGGCGCCAACGCTGGCCGACGTCGATCTGCCCGTCGGGCATGCCGATCCCGTTGCCGATGACGAAGTGATAGGCGAGTCCGTTGACCATGCGCCGTTCTTCGCGATGGTAGCGGTCCATGCTGGCGGTGCTGCCCTGCCGTGCACCGCTGTGGTGAATCACGATGAACTCCCATTGCCGACGGTTGACGCGGATACGGTCCAGGTCGCGGCGGAGGGTGGCGGGAATAGCGGGGGGCGGCCGGTAGGTGGCGGAGGTGAGGGGAATGCGCAGCACCTGCCCGATGCGGAGGCGGTGCGGGTTATCCATCTGGTTGTGATCCAGAATCTGCTGGACCGTAACGCCATGGTCGCGGGCGATCTTCGAGAGCACATCGCCGCTCTTCACCGTGTAGGGGCGGTCGGTTGCGGGCAGCTTGAGTTCCTGGCCAATGCGCAGGGCGCGCGGGTTTTCGATCTGGTTCAGGTTCTGCAATTCGCGCACGGTGGTCTGGTGACGTTCCGCAATATGGCTCAAGGTGTCGCCGCGTTGGACGACATGAACAGGGTGGTCCGCCCTGGCGAATGGGCCGGATAGGCAGAAAAGGGCGGCCAGCACGACCGATTGAAGACGCGGCGGTGCGGGCCATCTGGAGAATGAGCGGTTCACGCAGGGCAATGTACTGGAACTATGCACACAGACAACTCCATACTCCCGGCTGTCGCAACTCTGTTGCAGGCGATAAAGGGAGGTCGATGCAGATGAAGATTCAACCGTATGGCGGATGGCAGCAGTGCGCGTTTCTCGAAAAAGGGGGCGTGCAGGTATGGGTTTCGCTGGAAGTGGGTCCTCGCATTCTGCATGCGAGTCTGGAGGGCGAACCGAATCTCCTCGCGGAGGTGGCCGAGCAGCGGGGTGCAACGGGGGGAGAGGAGTGGCGGCTTTATGGCGGGCACCGCTTCTGGATCGCGCCGGAGGACCCCGAGCTGACGTATCAGCCCGACAACGATCCGGTGGAGCACCAGTGGGATGGTTCGACGCTGTTGCTCCGGCAGGCGCCGGAAGCATTGACGGGGCTGCGCAAGGAGCTGGCGATCGAGTTGCTGGAGGAAAGGGCGGTGCGGCTGCTGCATCGCATCGTGAACGAAAGCGACCGCCCGCATCTGCTGGCGCCGTGGGCCTTGACCTGTATGGCGCCGGGTGGGCGGTGTCTGATTCCGAACGAGCCCGTGCTCTCGCATGAAGAGGCGCTGCTCCCCGCGCGTTCCATGGCGCTCTGGTCCTATACCGATCTTCGCGATGATCGCTTTCGATTTCGTGACGGGTTCCTCGAACTGCGCCAGGACCCCGCCGCCACCGGCCCGCAGAAGATCGGGATGCTGAACCGGCAGGGCTGGGCCGCGTATCTGCTGGGGCGGCAGGCCTTCGTGAAGCAGTTCCCGGCACTGCCGGATGCCGTCTATCCCGACTTTGGTTGTAACTGCGAGTTCTTCACCAATGCGGAGATGCTCGAGATGGAGTCGCTGGGGCCGCTCGTGGAACTGCAGCCCGGCGAAACCGTGGAGCATCCGGAGCATTGGGCGTTCCGCCCGATCAGCGGCGAGATCGGCGAAGGGGAGATGGCGCGTCTCCCGGAGACTTTCGGGTTGGCCCCGGCATCGTGAGGCTGTGCGTCGTCAGCCTTCCTTGAACGAAGCGATCAGCGCCTGCACACTGGCCTTGGCGTCGCCGAAGAGCATCCGGGTGTTGGGCCGGAAGAAGAGGGCGTTTTGGATGCCAGCGAAGCCGGGATTCAGGCTGCGCTTGAGCACAATGCAGGTCTTGGCCTGGTCCACATTGATGATCGGCATGCCATAGATGGGGCTGGCTTCATCCTCGCGCGCCGCGGGGTTCACCACGTCGTTTGCGCCGATGACAATGGCGACGTCGATCGTGGAGATGACCGGATTAACGTCTTCGGGCTCCACGAGCAGCTCATATTCGACGTTGGCCTCCGCGAGCAGCACGTTCATATGGCCGGGCATGCGGCCGGCGACGGGGTGAATGACGAACTTCACATCAGCACCATTGTTGCGGAGGATGGCGCCGAGCTCCTCGACGGCGTGCTGGGCCTGAGCCACGGCCATGCCGTAGCCGGGCACAAAGATGACGGAGCTGGCGGCTTCCAGAATGAAGTAGGCGTCTTCGGCACTGACCGGCTTGGCCTCGCCCTGAACCGCGGTACCGCCTGAGGCGGGGGCGGCGGAGCCAAAGCCGGAAAAGAGCACGTTGGCCAGGGAGCGGTTCATGGCCTTGCACATGATGCTGGTGAGGATCAGGCCGCTGGCACCGACGAGCGAGCCAGCCACGATCAGGACATTGTTCCGAATCACGAAGCCCGCCGCGCAGGCCGCGAGCCCGGAGTAGCTGTTCAAGAGGGCAATGACCACCGGCATATCCGCGCCGCCGATGGGAATGACCACCAGGACCCCGAGAATGAGCGATAGCAGGATCAGGCCGCCCAGCAAGGTGTAGGGAACGCCGGGGCCGCCATGTGCCAGCAGCGAGAAGGCCACCACGAGCAGGAGCGCAATGGCCAGGAGGGCCATATTGCCGATGTTCTGGCCGGGGAAGAGGAACGGCTTGCCGGAAATCTTCTCCGCCAGCTTGGCGTAAGCCACGATGCTGCCGGTGAAGGTAATGCCGCCAATCAACACGGCGAGACCGGTGGGCAGGGCGATGCCGATCTCCATGCTGCCTGCCCGGTGATACTCGGCCCAGCCCACGAGCAGACTGGCCACGCCGCCCGAGCCGTTGAAGAGGGCGACCATTTCGGGCATGGCCGTCATTTTCACCATCTTGGCGGAGACGAGGCCGACCGCGCCGCCGACCAGCATGCCGACGATGATCCAGATGAACGAGAGGCCGCCGGAGAGGAGCGTGGCGACAACGGCCAGCAGCATGCCAGCCGCGGAAACCATGTTGCCGCGCCGCGCGGTGCGCGCGGAACTCAACATCTTCAATCCGAAAATGAAGAGGAGCGACGCAACAATGTAGCTGAAGTTGGTGAAATTCGGTTGCAGATAGTCGTTCACGGCTTGCCTTTCTCCTTGGGCTTAAACATGCCGAGCATGCGGTCGGTCACGACATAGCCGCCGACCACATTGATGGTGGCCGCGATGACGGCCAGCACACCGAGGACGGTCCCGAACGCGGAACCGTCCTCCAGCAGGCCAGCCGCCAGAATGGCGCCGACGATGGTAATGCCCGAAATGGCGTTCGACCCGGACATGAGTGGGGTATGCAATTGGGACGGAACCTTCGAGATGAGTTCGAAGCCTAGAAAGATGGCGAGAACGAAAGTGAAGAGTAACAGTGCCATGACGGGATCTCCTCAGGAGGATGAGTCGGACTTCAAGAGCGGGTGTACGATTTCGCCGGCATGGGTGACGAGTGCGCCCTGCATGATTTCGTCGTCGAGTTTCAAGGCGAAGGCCTTCGCCTCCTTGTCCCAGAAGTGCTCGACCAGGTTCGCGAGGTTGCTGGCGTACATTTGACTGGCCGGAACGGCGACGCGGCCCGGCATGTTGCGCAGGCCCATGATGGTGCAGCCGTGCGCCGCCACTTCTTCGCCGGGGCGGGAGCCCTCGATATTGCCGCCACTCTCGACGGCGAGGTCGACGAGCACACTGCCGGGGCGCATGCCCTGGATCATGTCGTCGGTGATAATGCGCGGGGCCGCTTTGCCGAAGACCTGCGCGGTGGTGATGACGATGTCGGCGTTTGCGCAGTGCCGCGCCATAGCATCGCGCTGGCGGGCGAGTTGTTCGTCGGTGAGGGCCTTGGCATAGCCGTCCTTGGTCTGGCCCGTTTCGCCCAGATCCACTTTCACGAAGCGGGCCCCGAGCGATTTCACCTGTTCCTCCACGACCGGACGGGTGTCGAAGGCCTCGACAATGGCGCCAAGCCGTTTGGCGGTGGCGATGGCTTGCAGGCCGGCAACGCCAGCGCCGATCACGAATACGCGGGCGGGTGGAATGGTGCCGGCGGGTGTTGACATCATGGGGAGAATCTTGCCGGTGCGCTCGGCGGCCACGATGACCGCCGCATAGCCGGCAAGATTCGCCTGCGAGCTGAGGGCATCCATCTTTTGCGCCAGGGTCGTGCGCGGGATCAGTTCCATGGAGAGGGCGCTGACGTTGGCGCGGGTGAGGATCTGAAGCAGTTCACTCTGTTCGAACGGCTCAAGGTAGCTCACATGAATGGCGCCTGCCTTCATGGCGCCTGCCTCCTCGCGGGGCGGCGGATTCAGGCGCAAGACGAGGTCAGCGGCGCCGAGGGCACCAAGGCGGTCATTGGTGGTCTGGGCGCCGGCGGCTTCGTATTCCTCGTCGGGGATTGCCAGGGCCGCACCGATGCCGGTCTCGACCAGGATCTGTGCGCCGAGGTCCACCAGTTTCTTGACGCTGGGCGGGATCAGCGGAACGCGCGTTTCCCCTGCCTTCGTCTCTTTGGGAACGAAGATCTGCATGCAAAAGCTCCTCCTTGGCCCGCAGCTCCACGCAGCGGGATCGATGAGCGGGTAACTTTCCGAATCTGAGCGCGGTTGTCCACGAAAATGCGAGGATGCGCTCCGTCAGGCTGGGGTCGCCGCCAGACGTTGGCGAATCACAAGACGGATTGCCATGTCCAATTCAGGCAGCACGGATTCCACATCTGGCTTGCTGAGAATGCCCTGTTCGAGCATCGCCGCGACAAAACTCAGATCTTCCATCTGTTCACGCGTCATCGATTCGATATTCCTTGAGGAAGCGCCATCGTTCTTGTGGGGTCAGGATTCCGCAGAAGGGGCTGTTCTGCCGCAGTTGCGCGCCGCGTTCGGAGTCATCAAGCACGCCGTGCGGATCGACGGCCAATCGCCCGCCAGGATCCTGGCCCATTCCTCGTGAAGGGGCGAAGGGTTCTGTTCGCGCCAGCGTCGGTTCACGGCCCGCACGTGGTTCAGTCCATCGTCGAGGTTCCCGGACTCCAGCTTCTCAACCACGGCTTGAGCCAGTGCAAGACTTCGGCGATCGATGTCCTGGTGGGTTCTCATCTGCTTTGTGTGACATGCCGAACTCCGATTCCTTGTGCATGCCAGATGGGCCCAAGGCTCATTTCTTGCTCCCGTATCCTTTGGGGCTTTCGAGGAGGCGCATTTGCCTGTCGACATGCCCCTTCCGTCGCGCCACCCCAAGGAAAGAATTCTCTTCGACATCTTCGTTGCCCCACTGCTCCCACCCAGGGCGGCAGAAGCGTGCAAAGATTTCAAGATAGGGCCCAGGTGAACAGGACTCGATTAACTCGTACAACTCGTCGGGCTTTCGCGAGTGTTCCCGCTTCTTCGTCGCTATCAGGTTGACCTGTGTGCGTCCGGGCCCCAACGTCCTCATACTGCCGCGTACCCCGAAAAGGATCAGTTCGGTCACGTTCCTGAAGTAAAACCCGACGCCACGACCATCCGGTCCGCCGTCCTTCCTGATTTTGTACCATACTAGGTTCGATTTGTAGGTAAAACCCCACGCTTCCATGACGCGTAACCCCTCTTGAAGAAGCGCATTGGGCACCCAAAGGTAAAGATGAGATTTGGCGGCAGCTAACTTGGGGACCGGAAGTTCAAGAATCTCCTTCAGTTCCATCGTTGGGTACCGAAGTAGTCTTCTGTGCTCCGGCGCCATTTTGCCCGTGCGATTTTGGAACTGCCAAGGAGGATCTGCAAGGATGGTAGAATATTGACCGCTCAATTTGGCCAACAGGTCTTCAGAAGGGTTGGGTTGCGTGAGCGTGTATAGGTTCGTGGCCATGGAAGCGCTCCTTTTGCCTAGAGGGTAACAGCTTGTCGGGGAATTCCAATCAGTAACAGAGGGCACGGGTTACCGACACCTCGCTTTACTCGATCTTCGAGTTTTCGCCAGTGAGTTGTCGCCTCCCCATACTTGTCCGAAACGAAAGCGTGAGCCCATCCCTCCTCGAACGACGAACGTGACTCTACAGTGCGCCGAATGATCTCAAGTTGTCGACGGGTCGGAGAGTAGTATTCTTGAATGGCGGCTTGCGAGTTAAGGTTCTTCTTGCGGGCGAATTCGGAGATCAAGTCACGCAGTGATTCCTGCAACGAGGGGCCCCGCGTGACAATCACACCGACCGATATGACACCGTCAGCGTGGAGCCGTTTGAAGTTCTCCAGATCACGATCAAAGAATGGGTCTTTGTTGTTCCATTCGATTTCCAGCGCTATGGTACTCGCACGAAAGGTCTTCACGTGATCGATTTCATGGGAAATCGACTCTTTTTCGACTCCGTCTACGACCTTCTTGATCTCAAAGACGTGCTTCTTCCACCCGAATTCGCCGGAAAGAGTGCGCCTCAGGCGTTGTGTCATTGCGCCTTCACCACCCCCGCCGCGGACAAGTTCTTCAATGGGAATCGATATCCTACCGAGCGCATCCTCAAGTTCTGCCGCAGCCTCGGGAAGATCATGACGGAGGATTGCTTCAGCGTGGTGCAAGGCCATGACACGGAAGCCCTTCTTTCTCAACACCGCGAACATCCGAGTCTTCATGCTCCTCCTTCTGTATCGGCAAACGCGTTGTACCTCTGTCCTTCTTGGGTTTACGCCCGCTCGAATGCCGAGAGTAGTGCCGAGCAGACGGGGCAGCGCCAGTCGGGCGGCAGGTTTTCGAACGGGGTGCCGGGCGGAATGCCGTGCTCCGGGTCGCCGATTTCCGGGTCGTAGGTGTAGCCGCAGCAGGTGCAAAGCCAGGATTCGAGGGTCACTGATGCATCACTCATAGTGAGGCGAGCATAGCAATGGGCGGAAGGGCGCTTCAAGCCACGGTTCCGTTTTCTCGTCCTTGACCCTGTTGCGCCGACCGCCTAGCCTCTGCGCCTTGGAAATGGGGCCCTCGACGATACGGGGGCTCGCTCTTTATGAGGTCGGTTCGCGGAAAGGAAACGCAATGCCCAACACCGTTTTGATTGGAGCCCAGTGGGGCGATGAAGGAAAGGGCAAGATCATCGACGTGCTCACCGAGCAGGTGGACTGGGTCGTACGTTTTCAGGGCGGCAACAATGCCGGGCATACCGTCGAGATCGGCCCGGAGAAATATGTGCTTCACCTCCTCCCCTCCGGCATTTTGAGAGCAGGCAAGAAGTGCGTGATCGGCAACGGTGTCGTGGTCGACCCGACGGCACTGGTGGAAGAAGTGAAAGGGCTGCTGGACCGCGGAGTTGACCTGGAAGGGCGCTTCTTTCTGAGCGACCGCGCCCATCTCGTTTTTCCCTGGCACGGGCTGATCGATACGGCGCGGGAACAGGCGAAAAAATCCGGTGAGCGCATCGGAACCACGAAGCGGGGCATTGGCCCTGCCTATGGCGACAAAGCCGCGCGCATCGGGCTGCGCATGGGCGACTTGCTGGACCCCGACTTCGATGCTCTCTTCAACGCGTTGCTGCAGGAGAAGAACGCCGTCTTGACCGCGATGGGCGCCCCGCCGCTCGATGCGGACCGTGTTCTGGCGGGCTGCCGGCAAGCCGGCGAATTTCTTCAACCGTTCATTGTCGATACCCTGCCGCTGCTTCACGGGGCGCTGGCACGCGGCGAGCCGGTGCTCTTCGAAGGGGCGCAGGGCGCCATGCTCGATATCGACTATGGCACCTATCCGTTTGTGACTTCGTCGAGTACCACGGCTGGCGGTGCATGCACGGGCAGCGGCGTGCCGCCTCACGCCATCGAGCATGTGCTCGGGGTAGTGAAGGCCTATACCACGCGGGTCGGAGAGGGGCCGTTTCCGACCGAACTGCACGACGAGGCGGGCCGCCGCATTCAGGAGGCCGGGCGCGAGTTCGGTGCGACCACCGGGCGCCCTCGCCGCTGCGGCTGGTTCGACGCGGTGGTGGCACGCCATGCCTGCATGCTCAATGGCATTCATGCCTGGGCGCTGACGAAACTGGATGTGCTTGACGCGTTCGAGTCGATCCAGATCTGCGTCGCCTACGAGTGCGACGGGCGCCGCCTCGAAACGGTGCCCGCCAATGTACGCACGCTGCAACGCTGCCGCCCGGTTTACGAAGAGGTGCCCGGCTGGCAGACCTCGACCGCGCAGGCAACCTGTTTCGACGAACTGCCCGCTGCGGCACAAGCCTATGTGCGCCGCCTCGAAGCCGTGACCGGTGTGCCGGTTTCGATCCTTTCCGTGGGGCCGCGCCGCGAAAGCACCATGTTTCTTGCTTCTCATGCCGCCGCCGAGAGCGGAACATTATCGATGCCATGACGGAACCTCAGGAAAAAACACCGGAGCATGTTGCCATCATCATGGATGGCAACGGGCGCTGGGCCAAGAAGCGGGGTCTGCCCCGCATCAAGGGGCACCAAGCTGGTGCCGAATCGGTGCGCGCCGCACTGCGGGCCTGCCGCTCGGCCGGCGTGCATTACCTGACGCTCTATGCCTTCAGTTCGGAAAACTGGGTTCGGCCGCGCGACGAAATCGACGGGCTCATGCGCCTCATTCTGCGCTTCCTGGAGAGTGACGAACAGGAACTCCACGAGAACAGGATCCGCCTGCGTGTGATCGGCCATTTCGAGGATCTGCCCAAATCGGTGCAGAAGGAGCTGACGCGGGTTATGGACGACACCCGGGACTACGAAGCGGGACAGCTCATTCTTGCACTCAGCTACGGGGGGCGTGTCGAAATCCTCGATGCCGCCCGCGCCCTGGCGCGACGCGTTCGCGAGGGCAGCCTGGACCCGGACGGCATCGATGAGGAGACCTTCCGCTCTTGCCTTTATGCGCCGGACGTGCCCGATCCGGACTTAATGATTCGCACCAGCGGCGAGCTGCGCATCAGCAATTTTCTGCTCTGGCAGTTGTCTTATGCCGAGCTTTATGTGACGCCGGTTCTCTGGCCGGACTTTCGCGAAGCGGATTTCGAGAAGGCCCTGGAGTCGTACCGCAGTCGGCATCGCCGGTTCGGTGACGTGGAGTGAGCCGATGAAAGAGGCGATCAGAGAGCGGCGGGGGCAGGCAGTATGCTGAAGCATCGTGTCTTGAGTGCCGTTCTGATTCTCGCCGTGGTCTTCGGCGCGGCATTCTGGCTGCCTGCGTTCGGTCTGTTCCTGATTGTGCTGGCCCTGGCGATGTTGGGGACCGTCGAATTTCTGAGCTTCCTGCGGTCCGCGCGGTTTCCCCATCACCCGAGTCTCATCATAGGGGGTGCGCTTGTCTTTCTGACTTCGCTCTACTACAGCCTCCGGCACGGCAGTGTACTGGCTCCGGAGGAAATGGAGGTGCTGGTGCTGGTCCTCTATGTGGCGGCCGTGTTCGTCACGCCGGTCTGGATCGCGGGGAGCGGGAGCCCAATGCATGGGGTCTTCGCGTCGGTTGGGGCTTTGTTCTATGTCCCATTTCTGTTCGGCTTTCTTCTCAAGCTGCTGTTCGCCTGGCCGGTGGGCGAAGGGCGCCTGCTGGTGCTCTACCTGATTCTGGTGGTGAAGTTCTCCGATATCGGCGCCTATTTCGTGGGGTGCTCTTTCGGAAAGCACAAACTCATACCCCGCATTTCGCCGGCCAAGAGCTGGGAGGGTTGCGCGGGCGGGGTGGGGGCGTCGCTCTTGATGAGTCTCGCCTTTTACGCGGTATTCCGTGGGGATTTGGGCGTGGTGCGGTTGAACCTGCTCGACGCGACGGCGCTTGGCCTGCTCCTGCCGGTGGTGGCAATTCACGGCGATCTGATTGAGTCGATGTTCAAACGGGCCGCGGACGTAAAGGACTCCAGCGCCATGGTGCGGGGGATGGGGGGGTGGCTCGATGTCCTCGACAGCCTGCTGTTTGCGGCCCCGGCCCTTTACCTCTATGCGCGCCTCTTCCTGCTGTAGGGGGCTCTTCTTCCCGTTCTCCCATCTATTTTTTCAGACTGGCGAAATCGGGCGGGGCGTGTAGGGTAGCACGCTTTACTCAACCTATTTCCTGACGGATTCGATCTATGATTGTTCTCTCTGTACTCTATTTTGTGGTCATGGTGCTGCTCTTGTTCGGCATCACGATCTTTGTTCACGAGCTCGGCCATTTTGTTGTGGCGCGCAAGCTGGGCATGAAGGCAGAGGTTTTCTCGATCGGGTTTGGGCACGCCATCTGGAAGAAGAAGCACGATGGCGTCATCTATAAGATCGGGTGGATCCCGTTCGGCGGTTACGTCGCGCTGCCACAGATGGAGCCGGGCGGCGGGAAGACCACGGACGAGGCGGGGAACGAAGTGCCGCTCCCCCGCGTGGCACCCTGGCGGAAGATTCTCGTCGCCCTGGCCGGCGCGGTGGGCAACATCATTCTGGCTGTCATCATTGCCTTCTTCATTTTCTGGATGGGCAAGCCGGCGGCCCCGCATGAGGTGTCGAATCGGGTCGGTTACGTGGCCACGAACTCGCAGGCCTACGCGGTCGGCTTACGTGCCGGCGACGCCGTGGTGGCCATCCGTGCCGTAGATGGCGCGGAGCCCGTCGGTTGGCTGGGGCGCCTCGTGAACCGCATACTGCCTGGTAGTGGAGAGCCGACCTGGGAGGAAACGCGGAACTGGCAGGATGTCAGCATGCTGGCCTCACTGGCGCAGGAAGTGGAGCTGCGGGTCGTGACGGAGGAGGGCGAGGAACGGGTGCTTACCGTGATGACCGAGGTCGGGGCGCTCGGGGTGAAAGGCGTGCGCGGCATTCCGGGTGTGGATGGCATCTCCTATTGCTCCGTGCAATTTCCCATGAAGGGATCGAGCGCCGAGGCTGCCGGCGTGTTGCCCGGGGATACGATCGTGGAATTTAACGGAGTCCGACTCTTCAGCCGCGCCCAGCTTCAAGACCTGGTCAACGAATTTCCGGACCAGGAGGTGCCGATGAAGGTGGAGCGGGACGGCGAGGAAATCGAATTGTTCGTGACGCCCTCCTTTGACCCCGATCATGGACGCGCCATGATCGGCGTGCGCTTCGACGACTTCGCCGTTGATCCGACGCAACTCGTGCATCCGCCGCCCATGCAGCAAATTCGGCAGCATGCCTCCCTGATTCTGCGCACCCTACGCGCCCTGGTGACGCCACGCGAAGCGAGGACCGCCGCCAGCCAGATCGGCGGACCGCCCATGATCTTCATTTATCTCTGGTACATGGTCCGAGCCGGCCTGGTGATGGCGCTCTGGTTCACCTGCCTGCTGAATGTGAATCTCGCGATCATCAACCTGATGCCCCTGCCAGTGCTCGATGGCGGCCACATCGTGTTTTCGCTTATTGAAATGGGCTTGCGCCGCCCGCTCAACGAAAAGCTGGTGGGGCGTATCACCGCGGTCTTTGCGGTCCTGCTGATCTCCGCCATGCTCTTCCTCTCCGTGCGCGATGTCGACCGGTTCCGGGGCAGCGCCCCCGCGCCGGCGCCCACGGAAGAAGAAGCACCCGAAGAGGCGGTGCCGGAGAACGAATCGGACCAGCCCTGAGCCTTATGGCCGCCAGGAAACGCAAATCGCCCGCAAAAGCGTCGGGCGCAGGCAATGGCTCGTTCGTGCCGGACTGGGCCGTGGACGCGATCTGGTACCAGGTCTTTCCCGAGCGCTTCCGCAACGGTTGCCCGGCCAGCAATCCGCGTCCCGAAGATATGGATCACCCCCTGCCGCCCGACTGGCGCATCACGCCGTGGGGCCGCGACTGGTATCGCCAGGCTGCCTGGGAGAAACGGGCCGGTCCCTTCTACCGCACGGTCTACGGGCGCCGCTATGGCGGTGACCTCGTCGGCTTGCGCGAGAAGCTCGATTACCTCCAGGACCTCGGGGTCAGCGCCCTCTACCTGAACCCGATCTTCATGGCCGCTTCGCTGCACAAGTACGACGGCTCCAGCTTTCACCATGTCGACCCCTCCTTCGGTCCTGACCGGGCCGGCGACCTGCGTGCCCTGGCCGCCGCAAACGAGACGGAAGACCCCGCCACTTGGATATGGACCTCCGCGGATCGCTGTTTCCTCGATCTCGTGGCCGACGTGCATCAGCGCGGCATGCGGATCATCATCGACGGCGTCTTCAACCATACCGGCCGCCGCTTCTTCGCTTTTCAGGATCTGCTCAAACACGGCAGGCAAAGCCGGTACGCCGACTGGTATCGCATCGAAAAATGGAAGCGCGACGGCACATTCGACTACCGCGGCTGGTTCGGCCATGGATCGCTCCCCGAGCTGGGGCGCAACTCGCGCAATCTGGTCCGGCCCGTGCGCGAGTACATCTTCAACAGCACCCGCCGCTGGATGGACCCGGACGGCGACGGCGATCCCAGCGACGGGATCGACGGCTGGCGCCTCGACGTGGCGTTCTGTGTGCCGATCGGCTTCTGGCGCGACTGGCGGCGTTGCGTGAAATCCATCAATCCCGAGGCCTACATCACCGCCGAAATCATGCAGGCAGCGCCGCAATACCTCCAAGGCGACACCTTCGACGCGGTG
>SLOV01000105.1 GCA_007132345.1 Kiritimatiellia bacterium | reverse complement strand
TGCACTGCGCGGGGAGTGTGAGCGGGCGGACCAGACTCTGCAGGGCGTGACGAGCCGGCTGGGCGCTCTGGAGGAGGAGCTCCGCAGGGATGCGGAGAGTCGAAAGGCGTTGGCGGACAAAGCCAAGGCTTTGGAAGGGCAGAGGGAGTCGTTGAAAGTCTGGAGTCGCCTCAAGGATCTGATCGGGTCCGCGGATGGGGCGGTATTCCGGCGCTATGCGCAGGGGCTTTCTCTGGAGCTGCTCGTCGGGAAAGCGAACCGGCATCTGGCGCGGCTTTCCGAGCGCTACCGCATTCAGCGCCTGGCGGGAGAGGCCTTGGAGTTGCAGATTGTGGATGAGTACCAGGCAGCGGCTGTGCGCCCGATGCAGAGCCTTTCGGGCGGAGAGACGTTCCTGGTGAGTCTGGCTTTGGCGCTGGGGTTGTCGGACCTGGCGGGGAGAAATGTTCGGATCGATTCTCTCTTCATCGACGAAGGCTTCGGCGCCTTGGATCCCGAGACGCTGGATATTGCCATCTGCGCGCTGGAGACCATGCAGCAGGACAGCAAGACGGTGGGAGTCATCTCCCATGTGGAGATGTTGAAAGAGCGGATCGCGGTTCAGATCGTGGTGGAGAAGGGGCGGGGCGGCGTCAGCTCGTTGCGCTGCGTGCCTTGAGGTCAGCGGTGTAGAATCGTCCTGCTCGAACTCTGGCGTGTGAGCACCGTAAGCGACGAACGCTGGAAACTGGAATTCAGCGTTCGCGACAGCGCCTGACCTTGGCCAAGGACGGAGCGGCGCGGCACTTGACCGCCCGTGATTCGCTGGCGGTTCCCGAGCCGGAAACTGCTCATTCAATCGGGTTTTCGTGCCTGGCGCGGCGCTTATTCGGCAGTCGCCATCAGATCGAAGGGAACCGCCCAACAATGCTCGCCAAGGCGCAACACGCGATCGCCGGCATGGACCAGTAGGCCGTCAACGGAATGTGCGCCGTATTCGGTTTGAAAGGCTGTCAACCCAACCGCATCCCGGGGCATGGGATTGCTCGTTGCCTTGACTTCAATGGGGAAGAGCTTGCCATCCCGCTCCAAGACAAGATCCACCTCCGCGCCACTATGCCGCCGATAATGCCAGGTGGCCGGAACAGTAAGCTCTTTTTGCAATTGCTTGAGGCAATCGCCGACAACCATCGACTCAAATAGAGAGCCAAATGCCGGGTGGCCCGAAACAGCCTCCGGCGAAGAAATCCGCATGAGGTGGCAGGCCAGCCCCGTGTCGGCTATATGGCCCTTCGGCTTCTGGCTTACCCGCTTGACGCTGTTGCGGGTGAAGGCGGGCAACTCGATCCATTGGCAGGTGCCGCGCAGCACATCAAGCCATCGCCGGGCCGTTGTATGCGCCAACCCGATATCGCGTCCCAAGTGCGACGCGTTCACCTCCTGCGCAGTGAGCGCTGCACACAACGAAAGGAACGAGGCGAATTGAACTTCGTCGCGCAGTTCCAGCGACAGTCTCACATCGCGCTGTAGGTAGGTGCTTACGTAACCCAGAAACCAGCCTGGAACCACTTCCTCTGGCAGCGTTTGAACCTCGGGAAAGGAGCCACGCCAGATGCGATGCGAAGGGCTCTCCCCAAGCGCGGCGTATCCATCAAATGCATGTTCGATGACCGTTGCATCGGCGGATGCTGAGACCGACAGCCAACGATTCAACCAGCCGCCGCTCAGATTTTCCTGGATTTCGCAGAGAGAGAACCCGGGAAGTTCAAGAATCGCAGCACGTCCTGCTAGAGACTCCGCCAAACGCCGCATTACCCCCCACTGCTGCGACCCGGTCATGATGAACTGCCCCGCACGCCGATCGCGGTCGATGGCCCGCTTGATGGCGGGAACCAGCTCCGGGGCATACTGGATTTCGTCGAGGATGAGTGGCGGCGGATGATTGCGCAGGAACAGGTCCGGGTCGGCGCGGGCACCGAATTGGTCCTGGACCGTATCAAACACAAAGGTTTTCGCCTCTTTCGAAAAGAGGTGTTGCAGCACGGTCGACTTCCCAACCTGCCTTGCCCCCACGACCACAACACAAGGGAAAGACTCCCGATAGGCGCTCAACTTCTCTTGAATCAGGCGCGGAATGTACCTCATGGGGTTGAAATATGAGCGCGCAGTGCTCAGAAATCAAGCCTATTCGCTGCCCGCCTCTTGGCAGAAGAGTGTGTGACCTGGTCCCCGCCGGGGGCGGTGGGCTGAGAACTGGCCTTGTTCTGCTCGTTCTTTTCGGCCCGTTCGAAATCCCCAGAAGGGGCCGCATCGGTTCATTCCGCGTCGCGTCCCACGTGTCGCGCTGCGGGATCCTGTCCGAAATAGTGGCGAAATTCCTCGTATAGCTCTGGGTATTCATCCAATTGGTCCAGCAGGGCGGCTTGGCCGCAAGCCAGAAAAGTGCGGTTACGTTTGCATTGCTACTTCAGAGGGAATCGGCGTAGACCCTTCGTATGTTTAGAGAAGAAAGGATCCGTATGGCTATTTCTGGAACGAAGAGACGGCTTGCGCTTCTCGTTGCAGGTTTCGCGATCTTGAACCTTGTCGAGGCGGCGCATGCCGAGTTCGAGATCCGGCTGGTGATCGAAGACGAGGAGGGGCGCCCCGTTCCCACGGCAGAGGCCGTGATGAAAGCGGCCGATCAGCCTGCCTGGTTCCGGGCACAATGGGTTCCAGCGGACGACGCAGGCGTTGTAATGTGCCACTGGGCCGAGATCCGTCCCCATGCAGAGCCACCTGTTGCCTTTGACGTGCTGGTGAGGGCACCTGGCTTCGCCCACTCGCTTGCTCGCGTCGAAAGGGGAGAAGACGAGGCGCGCGTTCGGCTGGAGCGGGGGAAGCGCGTGAAGGTCCGCATGCAAAGAGCAGACGGGCAACCGCTGCAGGATGACGTTCTCCCCGTTCTTTTCACGGAGGAAATCAAGTGGTTCCCCCGTATCCGCGTGAGGCATCGGTCGGACGCAGAGGAAGAACCTGCGAGCACAGATGCCTTCGTGGTGTTTCCCGAAGCGAAAGGGAACGGACGCTTTGAGATTCCTCTTCGGGAGGACGCCGATGCTTTCTCTATTCTGGTCAGCCCCTTGCCTGAGCTCGAATCCAAGCCGCACGGCCCCTTCGATTCTTCCGCGGCGGAGGAGCATGTGGTTGTCATTCCGAAAACAGGGACCTTGTCGCTGAAGATCGAACTATCGGAGGAAGTCGAAAAGGAGGGCACTCTCTCCTGGTACCGGATCTACCTCATGCAGGAGCGAGAAAGGCGAGAGTCCTGGTATACCGTCTATTCCAAAGACGTGAGACCGGCGGCGGGCTTCCAGGAAGAGTTTCCTCTGACCCCGGGAAGGTACTGGGTTCGGATTGATCCGTTTGACGAGAGAGATGCTGAGCGTCAGTACAATATCCTGCGGACGCTCTGGCCGGGGACGGGTAAGTTCGATGTGAAGGCGGGCAAGACCGTCAGCATTCTGGGACGGGGGGAACCGATCGATCCGGAGCTGTTTCGCGGCAACCATACGGCGGTACTGACCCTGCTCACCGCGCGGGGTGAACCGGCCGCTGGCGAATCGTATACGGTGATCTACCTGGATGATGAAGTGGAAGGCGCGCTCGTCGCGGAGGGGGTGGTTCCGGAGGACGGGATCGTCAGGCTGGAAGGCCTGGCCAACAAAGGGCGGAAAGGTTTCTATCTGGTTCTGTTGAACGAGGAACAAGTCGGGGAAATCTCTTTCAGAATCGGCCAAAGCGAACTGCATCGAACGATGCGTATTCCGCCCAACGTCGATGATCGCGCCCCGGATATCGAGGTCCTCGACGTCTTGTCCGGCGAGAAGGTGACCGCGGACTTTTTCCAAGACAAGGTGGTCTATCTCGATTTCTGGGCGACGTGGTGTGGCCCCTGCCAGCAGCCCATGGAAGAACTCAACGCCTTCACCCGCGAGCAACCGCCGCACTGGAAGGATCGTGTCGTCCTTGCGGGCGTTAGTATCGACAGCAAGAGGCCGGTTCTGGAAAAGCATATCGAGAGGCGCGGGTGGACGGATGTGCGCCAATTCTGGGCGCAGGATGGGCGCGGCTTTCGATCAGCGCCCGCGGAAGCGTACGGCATCAGTGGAGTGCCCACTGCTTTTCTCATCGACCGTAACGGCGTGATCGTCTGGAGGGACAACTTCTTGCCCAAAGACTTTGACCTTGCGGAACGGATTGAGCAGTTGCTGACGGCGGAATGAGGTTGGCCCTCCTTGTTTCAGGCCCTCGATGCGATTCCGGATGCGGAACCGCCGTCGCCTCCGGCGATGGGGGTCAAGAGCGCGTCCGCTCCAACCGTGTAATCGGCTGTATTCACGCCCGGAGCGGTTCGGCACTCGACCGCCCGTTGTTCGCTGGCGGTTCCCGAGCCGGCAAGATGGGTTCCATCCCTGTTCTCTTAACCAAGGGGCGTTGCCCTGCGCTTTGGACTATGACCTTTTCAGGGGCAAGCGCAGTGATGAACCAACCCGGTTCTCTCAAACCGAACAGCACCGGCTGAAGCCGGTACTACAAACAGATCGTTCGGCGCAGCGCGCCCGTTTGTCGTCCCGCCTTCAGGCGGCCAGGCCTCGCATTATCATGCCCACCATCCGTGTTCCGTCACTCGCGATAACCCAGCCACCTGAATCTTGTCGGTGAGCGGATATTCAGCATCGCCGGGGCAGACGATGGTAAGGGCATCAAGCTTCAAATGCCCGATCGCGGCGCGCTGCGAGGCAGTGACGGTGGGCTCGGAGGTGTACTTCACCTCGAAGCCAAGCCGTTTCCCATTTCGGAAAAGCAGCAAATCCAAATCAGCCTGATTGTGCACACCCCAGAAATAGGCCTCTTCCTCCGACACGCTGCTCGCGCGGATCGTCTGCTCGAGGGCAAAGCCCTCCCAGGAGGAGCCGAGTTTCGGGTGGGTCACCATCTGTTCCATATCCGGAATCCCCAGCAACCGATGCAAGACGCCGGAGTCGCGAAAGTAGATTTTGGGCGTCTTGATCTGACGCTTCTTGATGTTCTCGAACCATGGCGTCAGCCGACGAACCATGAACGTTCCGACCAGGATGTCGAGATGCCGGCGGATGGTGGTATCGGCCACGCCAAGACTCTTGCCCAACTCAGAGGCGTTGAAGAGCTGACCGTGGTAATGGGAGAGCATCATCCAGAAGCGCCGAAGAGTGGCGGCCGGAATCTGAATGCCCAGCGCGGGAATATCGCGCTCCAGGAATGTCTTGATGTATGCCTCGCGCCAGCGCCAACTTGCCTCGTCGGAGGAGGCGAGATAGGAAGGGGGAAAGCCTCCTCTCAACCAAAGCTGGTTGGCGGCGCCGGGCCCAGTTTCGGTGATAGAAAAGGGGGTGACTTCCACAAAGGCGATTCGCCCTGCCAGCGTTTCCGATCCTTGCCGGATGAGGTCACGGGAGGCGCTGCCAAGGATGAGGAAAGAGGCAGGGTTATCGTCGCGGTCGACGAGGACGCGCAAGATAGGAAAAAGGTCGGGCCGATACTGGATTTCATCGATGACCACGAGCCCCTTCAGGCCTTCCAGGGCGAGTCTGGGAGAACGAAGTCGTTCGACATGGGCGGGGTCCTCCAAATCAAAGTAGTTCAGGCGCTGATTGAAGGGGAGTGCGGTCGAGCCGGCAAATGCGCGGGCCAGTGTGGTTTTGCCTGACTGGCGGGGCCCGAGCAGGGCGACAACCCGTGCCGATTCGAACTGCCCGTGCACACGGTTTATAAGGTTGGATCGGTCCATGCCGGAAAGCATGTCATGAAATCTCGGCGTTGACCACCGAAATTTCATAGAGGCGGGTGCGGGGCAGTCCGTACATATATACATTGATGCAACGTCGACAATGGCGTGAACTATTTTGCTGCTGGCCACATCCGATCTGCCCATTCAACTGGGACAGAAGCGGGCCCGGACACATGGCGAGACCGGTCGGGTGCGGGAACTGATTCGCGGTTCATCCCCGGCCGGTCTCGTAGGCTTGGTGCCGTTGGGCTTTGGGAGACGGGATGGGATCCCGTCTTACGCTGCGGATGCTCAATTCACACGCCGACGACCTCAAAGCCCGAAAAGTTCATCTGCGCCGCCGATCGTCGAGGAGGGCGTGTACGCCATCCACTCGGCTCGAAAGTCTGATGCCTTTGA
>SLOV01000093.1 GCA_007132345.1 Kiritimatiellia bacterium | reverse complement strand
GATTGAATGGGATCTTCTGTGGCATCCGGACAAGAGTTATGACCTGTGTTTTGAGCGTTGTGACATGGACCGGTCCGCATGCGCCGATTTTCAAGCGGTTCCTCGTGTACTTCACCTGGGCGTTTCCATCAATCGAAGGGGGCATATCGATATCCCGCCGGAACGTTTAGCGCGCTGGCGAAAGGATCTGAAGCCAGTCCTGCGAAGAGCGAACCTGATTGCCCGGCGGCTTGGCCTGGAGGGTGAGGAGCGCCTACGGCATATTGTGCATTTCGCCAACCAGTTCCTCAACAGCATCGACGGTCGGTTCGCCAAGATGGACTACCTGCTGACGGTGGTAACGCATGACCAACGGTTCATTGAGATCGACCGGTGGGTGGCTCAGTCGGTTTTGGCGGCCTATTACGGCCGGTTCTCGCGCTGCAACTTCAGGAGAACGCCGTATAGCGTGCTCAAGAGGCTTGGGCTGGAATCCTTGTATCAGCGACGGCAGGAAATGTTTGCCAAAGCTGCGCGCAGAGCAAAGTTGCGGAGGTAGGTAGCCCTTTAGTGGGCGGTGCGGAACATGCAACCATTGCTTTCATTGGCGAGACGGGACCGCAAGAGGCGCGAGCGCCGGCCCCATGTGCATCATGTGCGGGGGTGGCGGTCGGTTCTTTACTACCTGTATTACCGGAACCGCTTCTTTTTCGCGCGCGAAGCTGGAATGTGGTTCTTCAATCTGTTGGAACTAGCCCTGGTTGCATGGCTCCTGGGCGGGTTCGAGTCCCGCGGGCTGGCACTGGCCGGGCGATACGTCCAGTTTACGCTCTCGCTTTGGGCCGGTGTCACATTCGCCGAACGCATTCTTGTAGGGCGCTACTTCACGTCGCGCGATCCAGAGCGGGTTGCACGTGTCGTGGCCACGTTTATTCAAGCCGGGGTGCTCGGCGGACTCTGCATGGGGCTGCTTCTCAATGCGTTGGCGCCACTGATGCTGGGGCTATCCGGCGCGGACGGACCGGAGACCGCATTGTTGTTTCGTCACCGCGCCTTCCTGCTGCTCCCGGAGATGATGACCAGCAGTTGGTTCGCGGGCGCCTACACGCTGGCCAGGCTGTATCGGCCTCTCTCCGTGCAGTTCACGGTGCGATTTCTCGTGCTGGTATCCAATGTGCTTCTGTTCCCCGTGTGGGGCGTGCCGGTTCTGGTAGTCAATTTGTATGTTCCCCGGCTGGTGGATTTCGCCGTGACGGTCTGGGTGGCGCGCAAGTGGGCGTTTAATCCCAAGAGGGTGCCGGCGCTGCCGCTTTTCGTACTGCCTACGCTGGATCGCCGTCTGATTAACGAGATGGCGCCCTTTGTTGTGGGGCGGTGTTTGGGCATCCTGTTCCACAGTGGGTATGGGTTGATTATTCTGCAGGCTATTGTGCTGATTCTGCCTGAAGAAGCCGTCTTTTATGTCTTCTTTCTGCAAACGATGTCGCTGCTCTACCTGCTGCCTCGTCGCCTGGGTCGAACTGTATTCTTTGATGTTACGCAGCTTCTGATCGCGAACCGGCTGGATGTATTGCGCAGGCATATCCGAAATATGGATCGCGTGGCGCTTGGCGTCGGAATCGTTGCGGCGGCCCTTTGTCTTGTCCTGGCTTTCGGTCTGGATCGGTTCACAAGCCGCATGCCGTCATGGCGCCTGGACCAGATGCGGCCGCTCCTGCTTGCCACGTTTCCCCTGCTTCTGTTTCGGCCACAAAACGAGTTGTGGCAGTCCATACGCGAGGCTTCCGGCGAACTGAGGTTCAATAACCTGCTTTGGTTCTTCTCCAATTATGCGGTCGCCTTGCCACTGAATCTGGCGATCCTGAGCAGGATGACCGGCCAACTCACAACGGTGGAATCCCACGGGCTCGAATTCGTGGTCGTGTCGCGGGCATGGCTTTTTGTGTCGGTCATCGCCGTCGATGGGGTGATGGAAGCGGGTCGGGCGGTCGTATCCCGGATACATGGCCTGCGCTTCAAGTGGGCGCTTGCTTCGCCGATGCGGGCGGCACGCTCCGCGCTGGATTCCGAATTCGAAATCATGAAATGGCGCGGAGCTTCCATGTCGTTCTCGGAGGGGCTTGCGGAGCTCTGGGCGGAGAGGTTCCTAGGCAACGCGCAAACCGGAATGGCCAGCCTTCCCTATTGGGGATGTAAAGTTACCCGTTTTCTGGACAGCCCCCACCTAAGGCGCTTTGGATTCGGATTATTGAAGCTCACAACAGACAAACGCGGCTGCAGGCAGATGGATGCCGGCGGGCGAATTCTAGGCGGCGTACAGGAATGGCTCCGGCCGGGCGGTCTCATTTGCCGTGTCGCGCCGAATCGCCTGTTGGTTTTTCTCCCCGGTGTATCTCCCGAAGAGTTGCGCGAGGCTGCTCGCTCGCTGAGTTGTTGCATTGGAATTCATTTGATCCGGATGAGCTGGACCCACTCCTCGGAAGGCGAGGTAGTCAGTTGCCCTTCATTATACCGGTGGGCGTTGGCGGTTGAATGGGGCCGGAGAGGCCGCATGGCCACGGCGGCGCCAGTGCGGGCGGACCAGGGTGATGCCGAGGAAGCCTGGCAAGCGGCATCCCAGTTGTTCTTTTTGCGGCAGGGGGAGGCAACCCGGCACCGGGAGTTGCTCGCAGCATTGCTTGATCCGCTTCAGGCACGGCAGGGCAAGGAACTCATAACTGACGCATGGATCCGCGACCATGCTGAGCGCTTGCTGAGCCAGTTCATGGGGGAACCCGTCCGCTGGCTCCCACTGCAGGCTCAAGACGCCCCTGATGCTGTCGCGGAATTGGAAGAGGATGCGCACTTCTTGCGGCGCATTGCCGTATCAGTTGAACGCCAACGGATCCCGGAATTCCGTAAGCTGCTGAAGGAATCTCAGCGCCATCTATTTCCGCTGTTCTTCCGTACGCAGCTTCTAGGGGCCTTTGTTTATCGCCGTCTAGATGCCGGTTCCCAAATGGATATGATGCGTGTTGCTGCTGGCTTCTACATCTCGGTTACATGGCAGTCCGTATCCGCGGTTCCGTGGTCCGATGACGATGGGCTTTGTCTGCAGCCCCTCTTTCACGCGGAATTGCGCAACGCCAAGCAGTTGAAGCAGCTTTCAGGAATTCCCTATGCCTATATGGTCGTTCCCCGTCCAGTGGCAAGGCAACATGGGGCGGCCTGCATCACGGCGATGCGTGAAGTCTTCGGCGCCGGGGCTATGGTTACCCGTCGGCGCCGGAAGTTATATGTTCTTGTGCCCGGATTGGAGCAATCCCGGGCGGAAGAACTCTTGGCCATGTCTAAACCGGCCCCAGGTGCCTCATCGCGACCTCGGTGCCGGGATGATTGATTGCTACCTCTTCACTGAGTCTGTAGGCGGGTCGCTTGTGCCTGGGAATCTTCTTTGACCTTGGTGGGGCGCGTGGGGAACGGGCCCGTGTGCGCGTGGTAATGGCGCGGGGTGTGGTCTGGGGCGTTGGCGGCGTCCCCCGTGAGGAGGGACGTTGTCCCACCAACGGGGGGACTCACGTCCGTATAACTCCGCCCTCCAGTTCGGTGAATCGGTCCAGGCTGGAGGGGCGAGTTATACGAGCCCGTGAAGCCGCGGTCGTGGTTATGCGTGGAATCTCTGGCGTTGGCGGCGTCGTATAACTCCGCCCTCCAGTTCGGTGAATCGGTCTGGGCTGGAGGGGCGAGTTACACGAGCCCGTCCGCGCAATGGGCGATGGGCCTTGAGGGAGACCCTTCGACTCCGCTGCGCTGCGCTCAGGGTGACTTGAAAGGAACGGGATGTGTGCCACAGCAAAAGGGCTGAAACGAATCAGGGAAATACCCGCGCCATCATTCCCAAGGATTCAGCAGCAAAGCGCCGGATGCATCCATGTCGGCGCTACGCTCGAAGGCGGCATCGGGTAACTCAGACAGCGGTGATTCCTTGAAGAACTCGACCAGGCTTTGTTTGCGCGTCAGCCCCTGTCCGACAGGTCCGACCCGTCCGACCCGTCCGACAAACCTCACCCAGCCACCCCGCGCCCCATCCAGCCCTCGATCACCGGCACAGCGCGCGGGAAGAAGCGATAGATGAACTCCTTCAGCAGCAGCAGCGGGGTGTGTCGCCAGACGCCTGCGCGGCATGGGCCCGGCGCCGCGGGCGAGAAGAGGAAGTGCGTGCCAACCTTCTCGGCGGCATAGCCGCGCTTCGCCAGGTACGCCAGCACATGATGCGGATACCTGCCCGTGGAGCGGTCGCCCCAGCAATGCAGCTCGATGAAGATCATCGCGTGCTTCGATTCCAGCCAGCGCGTTGCCCCCTCGACCACCGCGTATTCCGCTCCCTCCACATCGATCTTGATCAACGTCGCACCTTCCGGCTCGAAGAGGTCGTCGAGGCAGAGCGTCTCGACCTGCACCGTCTCGTTGCTATCGCCGATGGGCGCCACCGAACTGGTCGTGGGCGAGGCGCCCAGATGCAGATCAATTGTCTGTCCGGATTCGCGATGGGCCGCGCGGTTCAGCACCCGGAACCGATTCCCGTTCGCTTCCTCCTCGCCGGCTCGGGTCAGGCTCTCTTCGAGCAACGGAATCAGGGCCGGGTTCGCCTCCACTGCGACGATCTCGCCGTCGCACATGAACCGGTTCGCATGCACCGCGTATTGTCCGATATTCGCGCCGACATCGATACAGCGCCGCATGTCGGGGAGCACCCGCGCCAGGGCGTCCAACTCCGCTTCTTCCCTGACATTCTCTCCGAAGAACTCGTCGTGCAGGCTGCTCGCGGTGGCCGGGTCCATGGCGTGCGCTCCGCTCAGAAGTCCTGGTGTGTTCGTTCCGCCTCCGGCCCATAGACCGGCTCGGCGATCTTGAAGAGAAGGTCGTAGGAGAAATCCAGCGCCGAAAGCTCGATGGGCGATGCGCTCCCGCCAGCCAACGCCGCTGCCGCTTCGCGGTAAATGTCGTGGTGAGATTCGTCGTAATCCCGTTTCCGCGCCTTGTTCCACGCCCAGCGGAATAGGCTGCCTGCGTCCGCCAGCATTTCCTGCAAGCCATGCAAGAGCAAGGTCTTGCCGTGCAGCACCGTGAAGGTGTCGGGATTGAAGGTGAGGCGGATCGAGTAGTTCGAGAAATCGAAATGCACCTCGGTACGCTCCGGGCCCGGACCCACGCGGAGCTGATAATAGAGCGGGAAGTTGGCGAATGGAACAGTGCCCTCGATCGTGCAGGTGCGGCCGTGCACATCCTGCTCCCAGCGCGGTTCCAGCGTCGGGATCGGGCCTTGCGCGAAAGCGGAGACGAGGTCGAAGTAGTGCAGATTCCCGTCGAGCAACAGGGCGCGCGTCTCGCGCTCTTCCCGCCGCCACTTTGCGCCGCCCGCACCGGCGGAGGGCGAGTCGCAGATGATTCGGCACCCGCGCAAGGCGCCACTGTGATGGCGCGCGAGGTAGTCGAGCAACCGCCGCACGTTGCGCTTGTAGCGATAGTTATGCACCACCATCACGCGCAGTCCGCGCGCCTCCCCTGCGCGCTGCCAATCTTCGAACTCGGCGCGGTTCAGGCCGGCCGGCTTCTCCAGCACAACAACGCGGGTCGACTCCGGCAACTGGTCCAGCGCCGCACGATGCACGTGCGCCGGGGATGCGACAATCACCAGCGATGCGCTCGATTCGGCGGGAGATTCAACACGGCGCAGGTTCTCGACGTTTGTGGGCCACGACTTGCGATAGGGGTCAAACGCATCGATCTGCCCTTTGAACCCAAGCGCCTTGAGGGCAGGCAGGTGTTTCTGGAAAACAATTGGACCGAACCCCAGAAACAACACCCTCTCCACCGCGGCCAGCGTTTCGGTGCGCGGGGTGAGGGCCGGCGGCGCGTAATTCAGCGTCTCCATGTCATACGAGTCGCGCAACTCCTTGCGCCAGTCGACCGTGAGCGAGATCCCGAGCCGCTCCGCGCTTCGGGAGGGATCGAAGCGGAGCGGGCGGAAGGTTTGCGAGACGCGTTCGTACAGCCGAGGGGAAGAGCGAGTGAGAAGCCGCCCCAACCCTTCTCCGAAAAGTGCGGCCGGATACCAGAACCAGGCCCCGAGCGCGATGACCCAGCGGGCCTGGCCGACGTCGCGTGCGCACGCCTGGATAAACTCCTTGCGGGTGGGGGAGGCGGGGTCGACCACCAGCACGGTCTCCGGCG
>SLOV01000302.1 GCA_007132345.1 Kiritimatiellia bacterium | reverse complement strand
GCGAACCCGCCCAGGTTGACATGCCAGAGCGAGCCCTCGGCACTGTTCTCGCGCCAGAGCATCTCCTGCGCGGTCCACGGCTCGCCTGGCGCGGTGCGATAATGGACCGTCGCGCTTTGCCCGGGCCGGATGGGCCGGGTTTCGGCGTCGACCCAGAGATCCTCGCCCGGTTCGAGCGTGGGGTTACAGAAGTCGCCGGGACAATCGTCGTGCATCGGGCCCGGCCAGGTGCTCACGTTGCCCAGCCAGAGTGGCGGGCGCGGCTCGGCGAAAATCTTCTGGTCGTGCCCCAGCACGCTGACCGGCAACGTGCCGCCGGTGACCGTCACCTGCTCCGATGGATCGAGCAGATTCACGAACACCGTACCGTTCGGTCGCGAGACCGCCGGCGTGCTGTGCTGTGTATCGGCACTGGTATTCAGGACCACCAGTACCTCCTGTTCCTCCAGAATCTTTGAATAGGCATAGATGCCTGGCCCGGAGGAGGTCTGCCAGCGTTGCACGAAATCGCCAACCGTTAGTGCCGGGTAGGCCTCCCGCAATTGGTTCAGCGTGCGAATGAACTGGAAGAGCGGGTGGGTGGTGTCGAACCGGTTCCCCTCCGACGGCCCCCACTGAAAGCCGCCATCGAACATGTTTTCACGATTCCACGGGTCGGTGCCCCCGTTAAAGGCCTGCTCGGTGCCGTAGTAAAGGCAGGGAATGTGCAGGGAAGTGTACAGGAACGTCAGCGCGGGGCGCAGGCGCCAGATGTCCCCGTCGAGGTTCTGGTCATACATGATGCGCCACGAGTCGTGATTATCGAGGAAGTTCACCAGTTGCAGGCGCGACGCTTCGCTATAGCGCCAGAGGTTGTCGATGCGCTCGGTCAACAGGCTGGTTCGCTGCCCGTGCACAAAGACATCCAGCATCTTGTAGTGCATCGGGAAATTGAGCATGGAATTGAAGTGGTATTCCGGATGGGTCCAGCGGGAGAGGGTCACGTCATTGCCGTCGATGGCCTCGCCGAAGACCAGGAAGTTGTCTTTGCCCAGATGGGCCGCGTGCGCATAGATCGCCGGCATGAACTCGGAGTAGAAGCCCTCCTCAACATGTTTTACGGCGTCGACCCGGAAGCCGTCCGCGTCGGTGGCGTCGATCAGCGCCTTGAAGATGCGGATCATGTCCTGGCGCACCTGGGGGTCTTCGGTACGAATATCGTCGAGCCCGCCCGGATTGAACTCGCCATAAATCACCTGCCACGGGTCGTCGTAATCGGAGATTTCCCCGAAGTTGTGGAAGCGGCTCAGGTCGTCGAACGGCGGCGCGTGCCGGCGGTTCGGATCCCACCATTTCAGGTTGTACCCGTTCCAGTTGAATTCCGGGAAGCCCGGGTCATCGGAGCCGATGAGGTCGGCCATGTGGTTGATAACGATATCGAGAATGACGTAGATGCCCCGCGAGTGGCAGTCGTCGATCAATTCGCGCAGTTCCTGCAGGCCGCCGAAGCGGGGTTCGATGCGATTAAAGTCGGTCGGGGCATACCCGTGGTAGGCATTGACGGTGAACTGGACGGGTGAAATCCAGATCGCCGTCTTGCCGAGTTCCTGAATGTAGTCGAGCTTCTGGCGGATGCCCGCAAAGTCGCCGCCATGGATCGCACTCGGATATGTGGGGTCGTAGTGGCCATTGGCCGTGTTGTTGGACGGGTCCCCATCGTTAAATCGGTCCGTCATGATCTGATACATGCTGATCGTGCGCCAGTCCGCCGGCGAGGCCGTATACTGGAAACCCGGCTCGTCGTCGGCCCGCGAAGGCAGCGTGTCCCAGGCGGGCGCGCTGCCACTCAAGAGAAGCAAAATCCAGACCCCAACACCCAGCCATCGTCCAAAACGCATCACGCTATACCTCCTGGTTGCAACTTCGACTGCAAACGGGAAGCAATATAGAGTCAACCGCTTGACTCGTTAAGTAAAACCCTTGAATAAATGCCGAATCCCGCCCTGGCATGAGGTGCATCTTTGATCTGGCCCTGTGCGCAAGCCCCAAACTGGAGGGGCGAGTTACACGAGCCCGTCAGACGAGCCGGCCCCTCAGAAGCATCCGGTGCACGCGGCGGGCGAAGCCGAGGTCCAATCCACCTCTGTTTCCGGGCGCTCGTATCGGTAAAGGTGCGGCAGCAGCTCCCGCAGATACGCCTCGATCGTCTGGATCGTCGGGCCATAGCCATCGCGATAGATGTATTCCTCCAGCCGGACCGCCAGCCGGTTCGCCGAAGGAAAGCGCTGGGCCGGGTCGTGCGCCAGCATCTGCCCCAGAATATCCCGCAATTCGTCACCCACCGAATCGGGAAGCAGGTCGAACGGTACCGGCCGCCCGATAAAGTCTTCCGCCCGCGTCTCCGGCCCCACTTCCCGCATGGCGCGCCCCGCCAGCATCTCGAAGAGCACGGTGCCCAGCGCGAAAATGTCCGTCCGGGCGTCCGCGGGCTGGCGACCGGCCTGCTCGGGCGACATATAGGCCGCCTTCCCCGTCTGCCAGTTGTCGCCGATGATCGTCATGGTCCGCGCCTTCGCAACGCCGAAATCTATTAGTTTCGACAATCCCTCCAGCGTGATCATGATATTGCTCGGGCAGACATCCCGGTGCACGATATGGAGCAATTGCCCCTTCCGATCACAGAAACGGTGCGCATAAGACAGACCACGGGCGATCCGACTGGCGATATGAATGGCGAGCGGCTGCGGCAGCAACAGGCCGCGGCGGGTGTGCTCCCACAGCAATTCGTGCAGCGAGAGCCCTTCCACATACTCCATGACCACATAATGACGCCGATCGGGCAACCGCCCCAGCATCAGCATCTGCACGATATTCTCGTGCACCAGCCCGGCCACCAGCTTGGCCTCCGCCACCATCAAGTTCACGAAATTCTGATTCTCGCTCCAGCGCTTCCGCAGCATCTTCACCGCAACACGCTTGGTAAATCCCTCCGTGCCATGCAGATCGCCCTCATACACAACACCCATGCCGCCGCGTGCAATCACGCGCCGGAGCTCGATAAAGGCCTCACCGCGAATGTGGCCCACCACTTCTTCTTCGTCAAAGTTGTCCACGCTGACTCCCAATCCTTCGGCCACTCCTGAGCAGCTTACGGGCCAAAATGATCGGGCGGCGGGCTATTCCGGTTCGAAACGATGCAGAAAGATGGCGCGCTCGGTCACCACGCGCGGCCCGACCACCCGCACCACCCCCCGAATTCGATCGGATTCCGCTTCATAGTCGGCGTCGAACATCCAAACCTCATCATCCGTATATGGAACCATGCGCGCCTCGCCGATCCGCAGATGGTTCGACACCACCAGCCCGGCGCCCTGCATCTCCCAGCGGTCCGAAAAGAGCCGCACCAGGCACTGCGCACCGTTTTGCAGAATCAGGGCGCTCACGCGCCCCCCTTCCTGCCAGTCTTCCACCTCCCCGCCCTCGGCCAGCACCATGAACCCTTCCATCGAATAGGCGCCCAGCCATTTCCCGATCAACGGTGCATTCGCATCCCGTGCCGCTACGGGCCGCTCACGTTCGTAGATCAGCACCCACGCGCGACCGAGCGCCTCCATCTCCACCCAGGCCATTTCCCGCCGCACAATCTCCGTGCCACTCAGCCCGATCGACCGATACGAACCGACACCCCGCGCCTCCTCCATCGCCCGCTTAAACAACTCGCGCCGGGCCAACTGCCCGCCGCTCGGGTAGCGGTAACCCGTTCGGGTCGTCAGATACGGGTCGCTGGAAAAAAACAGGCCGCCGCCTTTGTCCAGCAGATGCGCCATTTCCCCCTCCCCAAGCGACAGCGCCGCCGCGATGGAGCGCCCCGGCTGCCCGGCCCACTGGCGCGAGAGCATCATCCCGCCAGAATATCGCCAGACCGCCGGCTCCACCTGCGCCGCCAGTTCCGTCGCGCGCGTCAGCAGGTCCGGCTCTTCCGTCGCCGCGCCCGCACCGCCCCCTGCACAGAGACAGGCCAGGAGACAGGCCGCGAGGCACCGCCCGCGCATGCGCCGCAATGCATTCATCCTCGTTGTTCCGCTTCGCTTCATCGTGCGGCTCCCGCTACACCGAACCGCCCCCCATGTCAACGAACTCCGCGAAGCCGCGCAGCAATTCTCATTATGCCCTTGCCGCCTAAAGGCGGGACTACAAACGGGCGAGAACCCGGCGGAAAACCGTTCGTAGTACCTGCTTCAGCAGGCCCGAAGGACCCGTTCCGGGCCATACTGAGAATTGCTGGAAGCTGCGCCTCCTCCATTGACATCTCCCCGGCCCCTCAACATGCTTCCGTCCCATGCAGCTTCGTTTTCCCCGGCTGGAATTTTTCTTCCATCGAATGGAACTCCACTTCCATTCAGTGGAACTCTTCTTCCATTCAATGGAACCTTTCTTCCACTCGATGGAACTTTTCTTCCACTCAATGGAACTTCGTTTCCGGCGCGCCCTGCTCCTGGCCCTTTTCTGCCTCGCGGCCGGCACGGTCCCCGCCCAGCGCATCGGCCTATTGGTCGAGCCGCCCGCCGCCAAGATTCAGGAAGGAGATGCATGGCACCGCACCATCACCTTCGCGAAAGCGGCCGCCGCCGGATTGGATATCGATCTTGAGATCCTCCACGCGAACGGTACACAGGCGGGCGCCCTGAAAGCGCTGCACCAGCGGATTGCCGACGAGCCACCCATGAAGGCCCTGCTGCTTTGGGATTTCCAGGAGATGGCCGCCCCCATGGCCCTCGTCTGCGAGGCGGCTAACCTGCCTTACCTCTTTTTCGGCGACCCGCCGCACGAGGACGCTTTCCGTTCGATCAACCCGCCGCTCAAGTATCGCCTCGGTGCCGTACGGCCCAACTGGGATGAAGCCGCGCGCGAGACCCTGATGCTCCTCACCGCCGAAGCGCGCACCCGCCTCTCCGCCAACGAAACGTTCGAGGCCGTGGGCATTGGGACGCGACGCGATGGAACTGTCTATGCCCTGCAGAAGCGCGGTGCCGAAGAGGGCGCCCAGCAAACCGGTAGCTCGCTTCGCCAATTCGTCTATTGCAACGAAGGTGTCGATGACGCCCGCCGCAAAGTGGCCGGATTGCTTTATCGCTACCCGCATGTCCGACTCCTCTTCACCGGCGATGCCGCCGTCACGGAAGGCGTTTTGAAAGAGTTACCCGAACGCGGTCAGCGGCCCGGCGCCGATCTCATCCTCAATGGCGTCGGCGCAACCCCCGCGAACATCGCCGCCCTGCAGGAAGGACGTCTGGCCGTCTGCATTGCGGGCGAGGAGTTGAGCGCGGGCTGGGGTCTTGTCCTGCTGCAAGAGCACCTGCAAGCGCCGGAGCCGGCGCCACAGCCTGTCCTGCATATCTATCCGCTCAAGCTGCTGACGGAGGCCATCCTGATGCAGCGCGATCTGTTGCTCGACCCGCTTCGATGGGAAGCCCTCGACTTTTCCGTGTTCACAGAACCGGCGCCGGATGACGACATATCCCGCTTCGACCCGGCCCGCCTGCGGCTCCGTTGAACGTGAATCTACTCGCCGCGGGCGCGGCGGCTGGCGTCGTGGAGGCGCTTGCGTTCGCGCCGCGTCAGGCTGCCCATGCCCTCGCGGTGAATCTTGTCGAGGAGCGCGTCGATGTCCGGTTCGCTCTCCTCCCTCGGCCCGCCCATTACCACGCGGAGACGGGTGCGATGCAGCCATGCCGGCAACTGATACTCGAGCCCGTTCTGGCGCATCCAGTGCACCGAATAGCCGAACCCCACGATCAGGCCGACCAGATGCGCCGAGTAGGCCACGCCACCGAAGTGGCTGGTGGTCAGCATCATCAATTCAATGACCCCGAAGGCCAGGGCCATGACCCAGCCTTTCACCGTTACCGGCAGGATAAAGAAGAGCAGCAGCGTGATCGGCCGCGAAAAGTTGAGCGCCGCAAAAGCGCCGATGACCCCGAACACGCCCGCCGAGGCCCCGAGGCAGAACCCGCCGGTGCGATCCAACACCAGCCAGCCCAGCCCCCCCAACACGCCGCACGCGAAGAAGAGGAGCAGGAAGGTGCGACGGCCCATATTCTGCTCCACCGCCGGACCAAAAAAGAAGAGCACCAGCAGGTTGAAGAAGATGTGCACGAAATCGCCGTGCAGAAACATGTAGGTGACCAGTTGCCAGACAAAGCCGCGCCCCATCCCG
>SLOV01000002.1 GCA_007132345.1 Kiritimatiellia bacterium | reverse complement strand
CGTTCGGCACAGGAGCGTTATAAAACCTCTTGCGGACGACAGCAAAAGTACGTACACTGTACGCATGAATGATATCCGATTCGAATGGGACGAGCGGAAGAACCGCGCGAACAAGCGGAAACACAAAGTTTCCTTCGAGGAAGCCCAGACGGTATTCATTGACGAGAATGCGCTTAGGTTCTTCGACCCAGACCACTCGGAAGACGAGGACAGGTTCATAATACTTGGGATGAGTTTTTCGTTGCGCGTCCTCGTTGTATGTCATTGCTACAGGGAGAATGAGTCGGTGATCCGAATCATCTCCGCCAGGAAGGCCGATCGACGGGAACAATCAGACTATTGGAGCTAAATCATGAGAGACCACTATGACTTCAGCAAGATGAAGGGACAGAAGAATCCTTACGCCAAACACTTAAAGCAGCCGGTGACGATGAGAATAGACAAGCCAACGATTGCCTACTTCAAATCGCTTGCAGAAGAAATGGGCATGCCCTACCAGAGTCTCATCAATTTGTACCTCAGGGACTGCGCGATGCAGCACAAGAAGCTGCATCTGAAATGGGCATCCTGACAACGCCGAACAAGCAAATGCTCGGTACGGCTTTCGCCGCCCAAGATTTGCGCTGTTGGCTCATGGAATGAATGTCAAAACACTTGCAGTATTGGTTGCAATTGTGCTCACGGGCGCCACCCGAGCGCCCGGCGACATGCCTAAGACACCTACGCCAATGGTGACGGCGTCATCTGGAGGAGAGTTCTTCTTTGTCATGATTCCGGAAAAAGGGCGTGTCGAAGGCAGGGCGTATGTTGTCGACCGGCAGGCATTTGGCGTCTGCTATCGCGTAAATAGCGATGGTAAGTTCGAAGAGCAGTGGAGGACACATGGGTGGTACTCCCTTGAGGTCTACTTGTCTGACGATGGAAGGCACTTGGTGAGGATGGGGCCATGGAGTCGAGGCGATCGCCCGGCCAGGAACCACCTCGCAGTTGCATTTTATAAGGATGGGAAACCCATCAAGGGGTACTCCACGGCTCAGCTAGTCCGCAACCATGGTGCCGTAATCAAATCCGTGTCACACTACCGATGGTTAGCGCGATATCGGTATATGGCAACGGGGGCAGATCCTACTGATGACGCACACCTGCGTTTGGACTGGAACAACATCTTCCACCTTACGACAGTTGATGGGATAAAGTATGAGTTCGATGCAAGGACCGGAAGGATTATCGGGCGAAGTGATGACGCTGGGCCCAACGATCCTCATCGAGCGCCCACCCTAGAGCGGAAAGAGTAAGATCATGGAGAATAGGGCGAAACAAACAATCAGACCAACAAGGGCCTGCTGAGTACGCGCTTGTCGCGCGCCTCAGAGGCCTGACGTTGGCAGGCGAAAGTGGACGGTTGATTGGCATGACATGAGGGAGTATGCTTCGCGGCTATGACCACAAAAGACAAAGTCGTGGTGGCTGTTCAAGGGCTGCCCGAGGACGCCACCTTTGAGGATGCGATGGAGCGGCTGCTGCTTCTCTCCAAGATTGAGAAAGGGCTGCGGCAGGCAGATGCCGGCCAGACGGTCTCGCACCAACAGGTCAAGGAGCGCATGGCCAAATGGCTGAAGTAAGCTGGACGCCCGAAGCCGCAGACGATTTTGAGTCCATCACCGAGTTCATCGCTAAGGACTCCTCCCAGTACGCCCAACTCTTCGCGCTCGATGTACTGGAGACCGTCGAGCATCTGGAAGAGTTTCCTGCCATGGGGCGTCTCGTTCCCGAACTGAATGACCCGGTCGTGCGGGAAATTCTCTTTGGTAGCTATCGAATCATATACAGACTTCAAGGCGGACTTGTTGAGATTCTGACCATTTACCAAGGAGCCCGGCTCTTGGATCCGAAGCGTCTGAAGTAGAACGCTGCCAACCAGGCAAGCTAGCGTACGACTTCGTCGCCGCTCCTTGCCACCGTTAGACCCATATGCGAAAGCCTGTTGACATAAGGCACACGTCGCGGTAGGGTGCGGAAATGAGCGAGTTCGACTGGAGCGACGAGAAGAACGCCTGGCTTGAGAGTACTCGCGGCATTTGCTTCGACGATGTGCTGGTATGTATTGAGAACGGAGCTGTGCTGGACGTCATTCGGCATCCGAATCAGACCCGCTACCCTGGCCGGAATGTGATCATTGTCGAAATGGCAGGCTACGTGTGGCTTGTCCCATACACTAAATCGAAGGGTGTACGCTTTTTGAAAACAGTTATACCGAGTCGGAAGGCGACGAAGGAGTATCTGACATGAAAAGGACATTGTCTCTGGACAAAGAAGAAGCCCAGATCCTGGAGGGCTTTGAGCACGGGGAATTCGAGCGTATCCCGAATTTCAGTGCTGAGAAGAAGGCGCTGGAGGCCGCCGCACGAAGAACCCTTCAGAAAGACAAGCGCATCAATATCCGCATCTCTTCGCGTGATCTGGAACGAATTCAAATGAGGGCGGCCCGAGAGGGCATTCCCTACCAGACCTATATTTCCAGCACGTTGCACAAACTGGTATCTGGAAGGCTGCAAGAAAAGGTCTAACAACGGCCTGCACAGGACGACTCCGTCGCCCGTGAGGCCTGACGCAAAGAAGAATTGTCTTGCGCGGGCGTAGCGCATAAGCTACATTTCTGCGAATGGATGCGGTCCCACAGACGTTGCTCGAATACCTGACGTCCGACGGGAAGAACCCTTTCCGAGACTGGCTTCACGCTTTGCGCGACGTCCGTGCGCGTGCGAGGGTCCGCGTCCGATTAAACCGTGTGCGACTCGGCAACTTCGGAGACGCGACGGCGGTCGGAAGCGGAATCTCGGAACTGCGCATACCGTACGGGCCGGGATATCGCGTCTATTTTGCACGCACAGGAACGACCGTTGTTTTGCTTCTGTGCGGCGGAGACAAGACATCGCAGAAGCGTGACATCGCTACGGCGAAGGAGTATTGGCTGGACTACCAGCGGAGGTCATCATGACAAAATCATCCGTGAACTACGATGTCGGCCTGCATGAGGATCTTTGTGATCCCGCAGAGGCGGCAGCATACCTCAACGCAGCGTTGGCAGATGGATCGCAGGACGTATTCCTGATGGCTCTTCGAGACGTTGCGAAGGCCAGAGGCCTCACGCGCTTGGCACGCGAAACGTCACTCAATCGGGAAAATATGTACCGCATTCTGTCGGAAGAAGGGAACCCACAGCTTTCCAGCCTGAAGGCTTTGCTCGATTCATTGGGTCTACGGTTGGCCGTTGAACCCAAGCAGGCGGTGGCCTGAAGAGCGGAGTGTCGAAGAATAGCCTCCTGAGTACGCGCTTGTCGCGCGCCTCAGAGGCCTGCCGTTCGGCTGGAATTGAGAGTACCGATATGAAGGAAGCGCGACCAGAGTTCCCCAAAAACAAGATCTCGGCAACCTTCTTGGAGTTTCTTGCCCCCGTGTTGGAAGTCATGAATGATCCGAACGATGAGCAAGAAGCCGAGAGTATTCTTATGCTTGGATGCGCCATATGGAACGCCGTCGTATACGCAGACGCGGTGGGCAACGACAAACATCTTGCGGCCATTAACGAGATGATGACTGATGAACCTCACACACGCCCGCTTATCGAACGCCTCATCAAACGCAAGCGCGATCGCTACCCTTATGACTATCGACTTATCGGGAAATACAAACTGAATACCGCTGACGGAGACCTAACGCTAAGGGTTGAAGCGTGGTCTCCATACCCAGATTAGAAGTGAAAGAAGGCCGAACAAAGGCCTGCACAGGAAGACTCCGTCGCCCGTGAGGCCGACCGTTCTGTATCGAAAGAAGAGACCGGCATTGCAGAGCGTGGTCGTTTGCAGTACTATGATCGGCGATGTATCAGGGGTGCGAACTGCTGAGCGAGATCGGGGACGTCGAGACGATCGCCGTCGGCAATCGCATACGCGATCTGCGCCGCCTCAGACGGGACTACGGCGATGGACGCTGGCGCAAGCTCAAGGGCAAGGCAACGGTTCGCCTGCCTGACGGCACGACTTGCAGAGCAGAGGTCCACTGGTACGAAATGACGAGCGTCGGACGCATAGAGATCAAGATCAAACGCATTCTATTCTAGCCATGCAGAATGAGAGACCACAGTACGTCGTGTGCGTACGGAACGAGGACTACACGGCCTCTCTTGAGTTGAGGAAGATCTACGCCGTGATCCCCGATGCCGATGCACAAACACACGGGATGGTGCGGTTGGTTGACGAGTCCGGGGAAGACTACCTGTACCCCCGCGACTTCTTCATGCCGATCGAGATTCCCGAGCGGATGTCTGAGGCGTTTGCACTGGCTTCCTGAAGACGGAAGACAGAACAAGCACCTGGACACGTACGCAGAAAGGCTGCCGAAGACGGCAGCCTTCCTGCGCCGGTCAGGTCCACGTTCGCTCGATGAGATGAATGCATCACGCTATGCCGCCCTCGGGTTGCTGATCCTGTGCATCGGAGCGTCGACCGCGAGTCAGCCCGTCCGCCTACATGTGCGGTACGTGACTGCTGCCATGTGGCCTGAAACCTTTGATGCGACCCCTGAAGACATGAAGAAGATGCCCGCCGGCACTTATTCAGAAGATGTTGAACTCTCACCGCAGTTCCAGGGACTGACGCCAATCGACTTCTACCAAGCCGTATTCGGAACGAATACGCCAGTATTCCCTCTCGTCTCGCGGGTGAAGGTCTATCGATTCAATCCAGCTTATACGAACTATTCACTCGCGCACTCATATCGATACCGAGCGATGCTGACCGATACGAACTTCACCGATCTACTTCATGATGGAGATGTCGTCTATTTTCACGCAACGGTCGATTGAAGCAATGCCTGAGCGAACAACGGCCGTACGACTTCGTCGCCCGGTCAGGCCTGACGTTCGGATGGTTGGAGGGTTGAGGAAAGAGACGTTGACGACGTAGCACAAGAAGACTACATTGGGGGATATGAAGACAAAAGATAGTTATGTCAGAGCACGAGTTGACAGTAAACTGAAGCGTGAGACGGAGCGAATTCTCGACCGTTTGGGTCTTTCGACAACCGAGGCGATCCGTCTTTTCCTGGTACAGGTGCGTCTGCAGGAAGGGCTTCCATTCCACGTGGGCCTGAAGCAGGTTGCTCGCGAAAGCGACGATATTCTGCTGCCGGCCCGAATGCGGCAAGCCGCATTGGATTCGGTCTATGACGACTAGACCCGGAGAAGTCTACAAGGTCGACCTCGGTATCTCCGGTAAAGTCCGCTCGATGGTGGTGCTATCGCGAGAGGACCCAGATGCTCCGCGGGCACTCGCGGTGTGTGCGCCTGTGACGACAGCATACCGTGAGAGTAGATACGAAGTGGAAATCGGGAAACCGCCCTTCCTCCGGCAGCAGAGTTGCGTGAACGTCCAAGGCTTGCAGGCCGTTCAGCACCATGAGCTCATCGGGCCCATCGGAAGACTTCATCCCAGGGCGATGGAGAAGATCCGGGCAGCCCTGAAGTACACGCTCGATCTATGAGAATCCGAACAAGGGCCTCCTGAGTAAGCGCCTGTCGCACCTCAGAGCTCTGACGTTCGGTCTAAGAAGAGAGACAGTAATGGAACCGTTTCTTGTGGTCATCGGGTTTGTGATTCTAGCCATCGTGGTTCGGCTGATCGCCGGATCCTTCGACGGCGAACGAGTTGAGGCCTACGTGAAGGCAAAAGGGTGGGAACTGGTGGATCGTAGCTGGGACCCTCTGGGGCCTGGGTGGTTTGGCGAGAAGAACGCCCGGATCTATCGCATCATGTATCGGGACACCCAAGGCAACCTGCATCAGGCGCATGTCAAAACCTCTATGTTGAGCGGCGTCTACCTCACCAACGATCAGATCGTCGAAGACCGCCCGGACGACTCCAGGACGAAAGAACAGTTGCTGGCAGAGGAAAATGAACGGTTGAGAAATCGCCTCAAGGAACTTGAAAGAGGGGAAACTTAACCGGAGAACGGCGTCCGCGCTCTGCTCATGGGCGGGCAGGCGTGCGTGTTCTACGGCGCGGTGCAAATCAGAGTCAGAGGAAGGAACTGGATATGTCCTCGGCTTCGCCAGTGCCACCGGGTTCGCCGTCGCTGCCGTAGGAGATGATTTCGAACGGTTCTCCGGACCGGCCGGGGACGAGGTAGATATATTCGTTGCCCCACGGGTCGAGCGGCACCTGCCGGCTGTCAAGATAGCCGTTCGGCGGGTAATTTTCGGGAATCGGCGGACGCGTCGGCCGCTCTACCAGTGCCTGCAGCCCCTGTTCCATGGTGGGAATCGTGCCGTGCCGGGTGCGGTAGAGCTGCACGGCGGTTTGCAGGTTCTTGATCTGGAGGCGGGCCGCGCTCTGGCGCGCTTCTCCGGGTTTGTCGAACAGGTTCACCGCCACGATGCTCGAGAGCAGCGTGATGATGACGATGACGACCAGCACTTCGATGAGGGTAAAGCCAGAGGGAGAGGAAGTTCGATTCATCCTCCTATCATGTGCCAAAGCCCGTTCCCTTGCAAGTGGCGGCGTGCGCAGCCATTCTCAGTGTGGCCTGGAACGGGTTCTTCGGGCCTGCTGAAGCAGGTACTACGAAGGGGTTTTCGCCGGATTCCATCCTGTGGAACCCGGGTTCCATCGAGTGGAACTTTAGTTGCAGACCATGGGATATTCCATCACAGAAGCGGGTGACAAACGAGAGGCGGGGGTGTAACAGAGTCGCATGCAATCTTCTTTCGACGAGACGCTACAGAACATGAGGAACGAGGACCTTTCGCTGCGGCTGACATTGCTGAAGGCGAAGGCGGAGAGCCCCAAGAAGGCAGCACTGATCGCTGCCATTAAGCGCTTGTACGCCGGCGATGGCCTGCGGCGGATCTGGGAATCGCTATCGGATCTGGAGCAGGCCGCGGTCGCGGAGGCCGCCTATCAGTACGAATCGGTCTTTCCGGGGGGACGCGTGGAGGCAAAGTATGGAGCCGCTCCCCCTTTCTACGATCCGCCCGAGGGAGCGCGCAGTTGGTACTACACGAACCCGAAGTACGCCACCCGCATGCATCTGCTCTTCTTCAGTACCAAGCAGTGCCGATCTTATTTTATCCCCACCGATCTTGCGGAGGGTCTTCGTTCGTTCGTCCCGAAGCCGAAGGAGGCGTTGCCGGAAGCGACGGAAACCCCACCGGACGAGGAGGGGCTGCAAATTCGCACCACAACACCGGAGGCACTTGCGGAAGTGATGGCCCTCCTGAGGCTGGCGGAAGCCGGGGACTTGCGCGTCAGCCCGAAAACCGCGATGCCGTCCGCGGAGGGCATTCGCAAAATGCTCGAATGCCTGCCCATGGGAGACTTCTATCCACCCGATGTGGCGTTTCTGCCCAAGAAGAGATCATGGGAGCAGGAAATCGGGGCGATCAAGCCGGTTGCATGGGCGCGTCTTCTGGTTCATGCGGGCTATGTGGATGTCGGCGGCACAAAATCGAAGCTGACCCGCAAGGGCATAAAGGCGCTTTCCGAAGCTCCGCATAACATCCTGAAGGAGCTGTGGGGCAAATGGTGCGAGAACACCCGCTATGACGAATACAACCGGGTGGAGGCCGTAAAGGGCCAGAACGCGAAGGGCCGTCCGATGACTTCCAAACCGGAGCGCCGTGCGGTGATTGCGGATGCCTTGCTGGATTGCCCGGTTGGGAAGTGGGTGGGTGCGGAAAACTTCTCAACCTTCATGCGGGCGGCTGATCGTCTCTTTGAGGTCGCGCGGCTTCCAGCCAGGCTTTATTTCGGGGATCCCCATTACGGCAATCTTGGGTACTCCGGTTTCGGCGGCTGGAATATTCTGCAGCTTCGATACATTCTTTGTCTGCTCTTCGAGTATGCCGCGACACTGGGCATGGTGGATGTGGCCTATGTGCATCCCGACCGAGCGATCAATGACCTTAGGGGTATATGGGGGGCCGACGATCTGCCATGGTTGTCGCGCTATGATGGACTGCGGGCCTTCCGGCTGACGGAACTGGGCGCGTACTGCCTGGGCATGGAGGATCATTTTGTTCCTTCCCAGCCGAAGTCATCGCTCGTCCTGGAAATCGGCAGTAATTTCGTCATACGCCGTAAGGCCGGGACGCTCGAACCGGCAGACCGTCTGCTGGTCGAGGCATGGGCGGAACCCGTTGAACCCGATGCGTGGTGTCTGAATGCCACCCTGGCCCGCCAGGCGGTTGAAAGGGGCCAGCGTGCGGAGGAATTCGCGGCGTTTCTGCGCAGTCGCGATCCACAGCCCCTGCCGCAGACCGTTGAAGGGTTCCTCACCGCCGCGGAACGTGACGGCCGCGCTGTGCGGTGTCGCGGAGAGGCCCTGCTGTTCGAGTGCCGGGATGCGGCAACCGCGGAGTTGATCTGCACCGATAAGGAGCTACGCGCCATTTGCCGTCCGTGCGGTCCGGCGGGGATCACGGTGTTGGCCGCCCATGCCGAGAAGTTCAGGGCTGGGATCCGTAAGCTCGGTCTGGGTGTGGTGTAAGTCCCCCCTATGCGGTTGAGAGCCGTCGTCGTGCCTTCCATCGGCTCGACATAAATCGTTGCTTCCCCGCCCGGAAGAATGTCAAAAACCGTGGATCGATCCCTTTCAATGAACGGAGACAGGACCCTGATGCCCGCCAAGAGAATATATCTTTACATGTTGCTGATTTTCGCCGTGCTGGTGTTTTTCAACATTACGCAGATGCTCTTCCGCGATGTCGGCTTCAACACAGCCACACATCTGGCGGATGCATTCCTGAACGGGCGGATGCACGTTTTTCCACCCGGCGAGCCGCTGGATGTGATCGAGCATGAGGGGCGTTATTATGTGCCATTTCCCCCGGCTCCCGCGATCATGCTGATGCCGCTGGTGGCGCTGTTCGGTCTGGAGTTTTCGCCGCTCTGGATCACACCGCTGATGGGCGCGCTGACGGCGGGGATGCTCGTTCTGCTCTATTTCAGATTCACGGGTGATGAGGAACTCAGTTTTACGTTGAGCGTGGCCATGATCCTGGGGACAGCGTTCTGGCTGTGTGTGCGCTACGCGTTCGACACCTATCTGGCGCATATGCTTACGGTGCTGGTGGTGACGATTGCGCTGTGGGAAAGCCTAGGGAAGCAGCGGGGCTGGCTGATCGGGATCTGCCTGGGGATTGCCTGCTCGAGCCGGCAGTTGTCGGTCTTCGTGATTCCTTTCGTCTTTACTCTGCTATGGTGCCTGCCGCGCAACAAATCTTCATGGCTGGCAAGACTGTTCCCGGTGATTTCGGCGTCGGCCGTGCTGGGGGTCTTCTTGTTTGGCTTGCTGTGGTATAACTGGGCGCGTTTCGGGTCGCCGCTCGACAGCGGGTATTCTCGCGTGATCGAAGAAACCTGGTACACCTACCGCCTGGAGAAATGGGGGAACTTCAGTTGGCGCTATATCCCCTCCAATTTCCTGCGCTTTTTCGTGGCTGGTTTCACGATCGAATTTCACCCGCCCGGCTACTTGCAGCCTTATATGAGCCCATGGGGGACGTCGCTGACCTACGCCAGCCCGTTCATTTTCTACGGGTTTGTGAAGGTGCGTGAGGGGCTGCCGCGGCTGGCCGCCGTTGTGGGGCGGGTTTGCACCGCCCTCATTGTGCTGGCCTTGCTGATGCACAAGAGCGCGGGCGGCGGCTGGATTATCAATGGCATTCGCTATGCGCTCGATTTCCTGCCGCTCTGGAGCTTGTTTGTGGCGCTGGGCATGCAGCACTACGGGACGGGCGCGGGGTTAAAGCTACGCCGTTATGTGGTGGCCTATTCGGTTCTGCTCAACGTATTGGCCATCGTGATTACGCATACCCGGCACTTCTTCCCGGCGTGAAACATAGGCGCGCGGTGCGTGTCGGTGTTCTCTTATACGCCTTGCGCTGGCGCGCGGTTCAGGCGATCATTAGGCGTGCGAAGCGTTCGGGCCGGACGGAGGTATCATTATGAAGCGCGCCACATGGATCACGATTGTCGATGTGCTCTCATTCGTGTCGTTCCTTTTCCTTGTCGTGACGGGATTTCTTCTGCGTTATATCCTGCCGCCGGGGAGCGGCGGCCTGGCGGGCAGCGGTCCGGGCTGGCGTGCGGCGTCGAGGCCCGTGAGGCTGGTGTGGGGGCTTACCCGCCACGAATGGGGCGGCATCCATTTCTGGATTTCGGTGGTGTTCCTGGTGGCCATAGCACTGCATCTGCTGATTCACTGGAAGTGGATCGTCGTGAGTTTCCGTGGTCGTGACCCCGGTGCGACTCGGCTGCAGGCCGGGCTTGGGATCGGTGCCCTGCTGGGGCTGCTATTGCTGGCGGTTGCGATATTGCTGGGCCCGAAAGAAACCGTGGCACGCGGCGAATTTCGGGATGCTGTACCGGGGGTGCAGGGGAACTAGCTGCCCTCTGCGTGGAGTAGATCGAGCGCCAATTCGCGCGAGCGCAGCGGGGTTTCGAGGTGGTACTCGAGAAACTGGCCCATGACCTGTTCCAGCGGCCGGACCTCGGCCGGCGTAAGTGCCTGCTGCATGGCCGAGTCAACGGTTTCGGCTTCCTGCCAGGCGATCAGGCGACGGAGAGCGGCGTCAGGCAGGCGGCAGAGATGGCGGGCTTCGGTGGCGCTGGATTCGTCGCTTTGGATGGCGCCGCCGCGCGAGAGATCGAGCAGCCAGGTGCCGTCGCTCGTTGCCTGGCGCGGCGGCTGGAAGCGCGGCGCGAGGCCGACGGCGCGTAAGAGTTTCAACTCGTACCAGAAGAGAACGCCGGGATGCAGCGCGGCGAGCGGGGCGTGGTCGAGCCCGAGTTCGAGCAGGGCGAAGAGGCCGGGCTGATAGGCGCGCGCGGGTGAGATGCGGAGGAACAGGTCGGCGAGATAGGAGGCGATGGCGCAGGCTTTCCAGTCGTCGCGCAGGATGAGCCGCGGGTTGAGCGGGGAACACTCGCGGATGGCGTGGACGTTGTCGCGTTCCCTTTCGTAGAAGAGGAGTTCGCAGGTGTAGAAGAGATCGTACTGCCCCAGGAACATGCTTTTGGGGCGCTGCGAGCCGCGAATGCTGGTGGTGATCTTGCCGTAGTCGGCGGTGAACCAGGTCACCATGCGGGAGGTTTCCGAGAAGGGCGCGGTGCGCAGCACGACGGCCTGGGTCTTGGCGATCATGCGGGAGGGCCTAGGAATCGGAGGGGGCGCCGGGCATCTTTTTATGCAGTTGAATGCCGTAGAGCCGGCGGGCACTGCCGGATTGAACGGTGAGCCGGCAATCGCGGAGGTCGAGGGATTCGCCCGGCCGCGGGATGCGGCCAAGTGTATGGAAGATGAAGCCGCCCAGGGTGTCGTAGTCGTCGTCTTCAGGGATGTCGATGTCGAGCGCCTCGTTCAACTCGTCGACAGGGGCACCGGCGTCGAGAATGAGCACGTTGTCGTCGATGCGCTGTAGAATGAATTCGTCCTGATGTTCCGGGTGCAGGTCGCCGATGAGCTCTTCGACAATGTCCTGGATGGAGACCAGGCCTTCGGTGCCGCCGAATTCGTCGGTGACGAGGGCCACATGGTCGCGGTTGGCGCGAAGCAGCCGGAGGACTTCGTTAATGGCGGTGGTTTCGGAGACGGCGAGCATGGGTCTCGCGAAATCACCGACAGGCTGCGCGCCCTTGTCTTCGGTGAGCAGGGCGAGCAATTGCTTCACATCGACGAGTCCACGGATTTTGTCGAAGCTCTCGCTATAGACAGGGAAGCGGTTGTGCGGGGTTTTGTGAACCTCGGCGCAGCATTCAGCAACGGTGAGCGCTTCGGGAAGGCCGACGATATCGACGCGGGGCGTCATGATTTCGCGGACAATGGTTTCGCCGAATTCGAAGACGCTCTTAATGAGTTCACGTTCTTCTTCCTCCATTTCGGTTTCGGACGCGTTTTCGACGAGGGAAAGAATTTCGTCTTCGTGGGAAGGACGGGCCTCGGTGTCGGCTTCGGAGAGGAGCCGCTTGACGAGCCGCCGCTCAAGCTGGGCCAGCGGCCAGACGAGCGGACGGAGCAGTTTGGAGAGGGCGCTGGCGAAGGGCAGAAAGCGGACGGAGAATCGGTCGGCGTAGCTCTCGGAGAGGGCATGCGGCAGAATCTGGACGAAGAAGGTGGCGAGCAGGGCGAAGAGGAAGAGCGCGAGGAGTGCGTGCGGGGCCTTCAGGTCAAGGCTCGGATGCAGAGCAGCGAGGAGCAGGGCGAGGGCCAGGACGAGGAAGGAGGCCGCGCATAGCAGCATGGCGGCGCGGAGGAGGTCCCACTGTTTATCGAGTTTTCGGAACCGGCCGCGCAGGGCGGGGAATTTTTCGGCGAGCCGGTCGAGTCCGGCCTCTTGCGTGACCCGGTAGCTGCCGTAGAGGGTCATGAAGATGGCGGCGAGCAGCAGGCAGGCCGCGGCATAGCCGATGAGGGGTAGGGCTTCCTGTGCGAGGCCGTTCATGGGTGGCAGGGTGTGGCGGATTCTTGCCGCAGCAGGTGCGCCAGGGGTAGACCGGCGGCTGCGGCTTCGTCGAGCCACCGCAATTCTTCCGCGTGCATGGCGGCGCGTCTGGCGTCGGTGTCATCGGTGGCTCCGGTGAGGTGATGGCAGCCGTGCGCAATGTAGAAGGCCAACTCGCGCGAGGCGCCGCCGTGTTGCGGGCCTTCGCGGCGGGCGCAGTCCAGGTTCACAATGACTTCCCCGGCGGCCCCCTCCGCTTCTCCGGGTAGCGGGTCGTAGGCGAGGCTGATGACATCGGTGGGCTCGTTCTTTCCAAAACAGGTGCGATTGTATTCGATCATGGCCCGGTCGTTCACGATGAGGAGTGCCAGCGATGCCCAGCGTCGGTCAGGTTGCAGCGGCTGGATGCGCTGCATGATCCACTGGCAGTAGGTCTTTAGGTTCTTCCGGTGGACGGGCAGCCCTTTTGTCGGGCGGGTTCTGATTTCGATCTTCATCTTTGGGGTAAGCAATGCGGCCATGCAGCATGTTGGAGAGGCTGAAGATAAACGAGCGTTTGATGGCGTCGATCTGGGCGAGGGTGAGGGCACAGGCGTCGAGTTGTCCATCGCGAATGCGGTCGTCGACGATTTCGTTGACGAGCGATTCGATGCGTGACGGGGTGGGTTTCTGCATGCTGCGGGAGGCTGCCTCGACGGAGTCGGCGAGGAGGAGAATGCCCATTTCGGGCGTCTGCGGTTTGGGGCCGGGGTAGCGGTAGTCCTGCGGGTTGACGGTGCCGCTGCTGCTGCGGTGCTCGTCGTTTTCGGCCTGCTTCTGGGCGCGGTGGTAGAAGTAGGCAATGAGACTGGTGCCGTGGTGCTGCATGATGGCGTCAACGATGGGGCGGGGCAACTTGTGGCGCTGGGCCAGGGCGACGCCCTCTTTGACATGGGATACGATGACGAGCGCGCTCATGGAGGGCGAGAGGTCGTCGTGCGGGTTCTCGGAGAAGGCGATGTTCTCGATGAAGAAGTCGGGCTTTACGAGTTTTCCAATGTCGTGGAAGTAGGCGCAGACGCGCAGCAGCAGGGCGTGCAGGTCCAATTCGGTGGCGGCGCTATGGGCCAGGTTGGCGACCATGAGGCTGTGGTGATAGGTGCCGGGCGCCTCGATGGCCATGCGTTGCAGGAGCGGGTGGCTCATATCGGAGTATTCGAGCAGGGTGATGTCGGCCGTGAGCCCGAAGGACCATTCGAGGAGGGGCAGCAGGGCGAGCGTGACCAGGGCGCAGAGCAGGCCGTTGACGATGGCGATGAGGGCGTGGGGCCAGAGGCTGGACCAGCCGATCTGGCGGAGCGCGCCGATCGCGAGGAAGACGAGCGCCGCCGCCAGCCCCACAACGAGGCCGACACGAAAGGCGGAGGCGCGCCGTCGCACGGAGCGGCCGGCGAGTGCGGCCGCCATGGTGATGACCAGGCCGAGGATCAACATGGAAAAACTCTGCCCGTAAAGGATGGAAACGCTGAGCGTGGAGAGGAGTCCGCTGACGATCGGTGCGGGGCCGCCCAGAAGAATGGCACCCAGGATGGGAGCGAGCGCCAGCGGTACGAGCGGTTCCACGAAGGACGGGGAGATGAAGAGGGAGGTGTTGGCGAAATACAAGAGAGCCTTGGCGAGGGCGAAGGGGAGCAGCGCGAGCGCGGCGAGCAGGGCCGTGGCGCGGAGATCGCGGAGCGTGCCGGGGGCGACCAGGCGAAGCAGCCCACCGCACACGAACAGGGCCATGGCCAGAAGGGCGGCGTTGCCGACGCCTTCGAGCAAGCGCAGGGTGCCGCTGCGGAGTTCGGCCACGCGTTGTTCGTGCGCCAGAATCTGGCCCAGCATCTGCGGGGTAATCCGCTCGCCCGCCGCCACGAGGGTGGCGCCGACCGGCACCTGCATGATCTGGGTGGGCACATTCCTCTGGGCTTCAGCACGCAGTTCCTCGGTCAGTCGCCGCTGGTAACGCAGATTGGGGCGCAGCCTCTCGCGGCAGAGTGCGGCGAGAGCTTCTGGAGGAAGCGCCAGGTCGGGTAGCGCGTCGAGGACATCCTGAATAACGCGGTCCAGTGCCTCCGGCGGCAGGGGAATGGCGTTCAATTCCATCGTGGTCCGCCCGCCGTTGTCGCTGCTCTGCAGCACGATTTTGCCTTCGCTGGCCACGCCCTCGAAGCGGGAATCGCGCTGGCTCTCCGACACGATGCCGCGATGCCATGCCTGCCGAAGGGCCTTGAGGATGGCGGTCTGTACCGCTTCGACGTGCTGTGGCGGGGCAAGGCGCAAGGCTTCGTCGATGCCGATCGGCAACCCGAGAAAGTGCAGCGCTTCGAGGACCGAACCGGCGCGCTCGGCGGCTGCGGCCTCCCATGCCTCGTCACCGGGCTCCACGACGGCAAGCTCTTCTTCCGCGCGCACCTCTTTGAGGCGTGTGAAAAGCTTCGTAATGGCGCGGACCATGGTATCGAGATCGCTCTCTTCCACGGAAAAGATGGGTAAGACCGCGTCGACGGCGTGCCGGCGGAGGATCTCGGTGCGGTGCAGGTCCGGGGCATCGAAAGGCACCACGGATACCACTGTTGTACGCGCGCGCTCGCCAGCCACCAGATTGGTGTGTTGCAGCGTGCCTCCGGCACCGAAGAGGAGCAGAGCGACCAGCCACCAGAGCAGGCCGATACCGGCGACCGGCCAGGAAATGGCGCGTGGCCCACGCCGCCGCCCGGTCGTAGTCGTTACGCCGGTACGCCGATGCTTGCGGCGACGCTGGGAGGAAAGTTGAAGCAGTGACATAACAAATGCTCAGGCGTCGGTCGTTCCGTTATCCCTGTGCAGGCGGTAGGCCTCGATGATCTTCTGAACGAGTGCATGGCGGACCACATCCGCTTCGCTCAGCTCCACAAAAGCGATATCCCCAACGCGGTGCAGCGCATCTTTTGCTTCCAGGAGACCGGACTGTTTCCTGACGGGCAGGTCGATTTGCGTCAAATCGCCGGTGACCACGCATTTCGAGTCGTGGCCGAGCCGGGTGAGAAACATAAACATCTGTTCCGGCGTCGTATTCTGTGCTTCGTCCAAAATAACGAAGGCGTGGTTCAGCGTGCGGCCGCGCATGTAAGCGAGCGGGGCCACTTCGATGACGCCTCGTGTCTCGAATTTTTCGACGTGCGCGGCATCCAGCATATCCAGCAAGGCGTCATTGAGAGGGCGCAGGTAGGGCGACACCTTCTGGAGCATATCGCCGGGCAGATAGCCCAGTGCTTCCCCGGCTTCGATGGCGGGGCGCGTCATGATGATGCGCCCGACCTCTTCGCGGAGCAGCGCCGAAACGGCCATGGCCATGGCGAGGTAGGTCTTCCCCGTTCCGGCCGGGCCAATGCCGAACACGATGTCGTGACCGCGAATGGCCTCCACATAGCGGTGCTGCCCGAAGGTGCTGGGGAAAACGAAGGGCTTCTTGGGCCCCACTTCGATCCGGTTACTAAAGACGGCCTCGACATCGGCATCGCGTCCCTCGCGCAATGCATTCAGCGCATACTGCATACGTTGCAGGTTCGGCGCCACCCCGAGGGCACGGGCGCGGCGCATGCACATGAAGAAGCGCTCCGCAATGCCGGTCTTCTCCTCCTCGCCCTCCAGCCGCACCCAGGTGTCTCGCGAGACCGTTGTGATGCCCAGTGCCTCCTCAACGAGGGCGAGTGCTTCGCCGCGATGGCCCATGAGTTCGGACGCCTCGCGCGCACTATCGAAATGAATGGTGATCTCGCTCATGAAAAGGGGGGAGAAAGACTCAACCCTGCGCGCCCTGCCGGGCGGCAGTGCAGACGCAGATGGCGGTCGTCCGCTCGCCAGCGGACCGATAGAGAGAGGGGGGTAAATGTGCCATCGGGTGCATGAGTTCCGGGGATAGATAACCCCACCGACAACTCTTCGTCAACGGCTCGGCCGCGCATCTTGTCCTCTGAGTCAAGAAAAACATGGGTTCCGGCGGCTGCCGGGGAGCTGGGTGCTCCCGCCACTTTTCTTTTCCGGGCGCATCCTGATAGAGTGGCGACATGAGCAGACTCCCGAACGCCGCGCCTGCCTGGATGTTTGTCGCCATGCTGATGGCCGGCCCTGGTTTTGCCAGACCACCCATTCCTATCGAGCCCGTTGCGCCCGAATCGATTTCGGACCTGCCCCTCTCGCCATTCGGAGAGTCTCTGCTGGCGATGAACCAAAAAACCTGGGTACATGGGAAGAGCCCGCACTTCGTCCTTCACGCCCAGGAGGAACACGAACTCTATCGCGCCGCCGAGCAGGCCGAGTTTGTCTGGGCCGAGCTGGACCGATGGTTCGACGCCGTGCCAGCCGGGGAGGGCGCACATCTCTTCCTTATCTCAGACACCGCACTCTGGCAGCAGCTCGCCACACGTCATGGGTGGCCCGGCTCCGCGCAGGCGGCACACGTGCGCGGCGAGTTGTTTGTGCTTCGAACCCGGCACGACCTCGCCGCACAACTGGCGATTCCCCACGAGCTCGTTCATCTGCGCGTCTATCGACTCTATGGCGAGGGCGTGCCCTATTGGGCCGAAGAGGGGCTGGCCGAGGTTCTGGGCTGGCGGCTCGCCGATGCCTTTCACCGGTGGCGCTATCGTCGGGGGCTCACGCGCCTTTTCCCGCCGCTCTCCGAAGATCGCCTGCTGACCTGGCAGGAACTGACACAGATCGATCATCTGCCCGATGACCCCGCCAGCCTGGAGGAGCAGATTCGACAAATCCGGAGCATGTCCAAAACTCTTCTCGAAAGCGGAGGGGATGAGAGGCTAAAAGCTTTCATTGCCGAGTTTCTGGAGCGGCGGGCGGCCTGGCCGGCCGGCGCCGTGCACGGGCTCGGTTTTACGCCGGAAGCGCTACAAGAATTGGAAACATTGCATCGCCGCAGGTTGATGGAGGAGAAACGAGAAGGATGGCCAGCCGAAGTTCAAGCCGACGCGCACCCAGCCCCGCCCCCGCGGCCGAGGTCGATTTCGGGTCGCTGAAGCCGCAGCCCGTCTATCTGATCTCTGGCGAAGACGAATTCCTCGTCGCTCAGACGGCGCGCCGCCTTGTCGACCATCTCTGTCCTGAGGCCGAGCGCGCGTTCGGTCTTGAAATCGTCGATACCGAGGCCGACCTGATTGGCGACGCGCTGCCGGCCCTTCACCAATGCCAGCAGGGTTTGCAGACCATCGGCTTCTTCGGCGGGCGCAAAGTTGTCTGGCTGCGCGATGCCCGCTTCATGGGCTCGCTCCGAACCATGGCCTCGGTTGAGGTCAAGGCGGCCCTCGAAAACCTGGTGAAGTTGTTGAAGGCCGGCCTTGCAGAAGGCACCCACCTGGTTATCAACGCGCCCAAAGTCGATAAGCGCGGTGCCTTTTATCGGGCCTGTAAAGAAGTGGGGATGACCATCGAGTTCGACCTGCCCACGCAGGCCTATAAGTTGGAGGAGCATGCCAAGGCCAGGGCGACCGAATATCTCAAGAAGGCCGGGTTGAAGATGAACGACCTGCTCCTGAACGAGTTCGTGGCCCGGGCCGGTACCGACAGCAGGCAGCTCTCGGGAGAAGTCGAAAAGCTTTCCCTCTATCTGGGCGACCGGCGCGAGGCGACCCTGGAAGATATTCGTAGTATGGTTTCCACCACGCGCGAATCGGCGGGCTGGGATCTCGCCGACGCCGTCGGAGAACGCGACCTGCCGCGCGCGCTCCAGATGGTTCGGCAACTCGACTTTCAGGGAATGAGTTCCGTGGCCATGATCATTACCCTGGAGAACCGCTTCCGGGAACTGCTCATTCTCCGTCAATGCCTCGAACAGGAACTGGGGCGCTTGCAGCCCGCCGGTCCCGTCGTGCGAATGGTGTGGCGGCAGGACGCCGAGACGGACCAGGCCCTTGCGGGGTTTGGCCGCATGGACCCGCGCAATCAGAATCAATACCGCACCGGTACATTGGGGCGGCAGGCGCAGAAGTTCACTCGGGCCGAACTGATGCGAGCCCATCAGCTTTGTGTCGATCTGCACCTCGATTTGATCACCGCCGGTCTGCCGGGGCCACTGCCGGTCGAGTTGCTCCTGATCCGGTTGCTCGGTTCCGCGGCGACGCACCGGAAGGGCGCATAGGCGGGCTCCTCGTTTCGGTCAGCAATTCTCGGTATGGCACGGAAGGGGTTCTTTGGGCCTGCCGATGCCGGTACTACGAACGGTTTTTCGCCGAGTTTTCCCCCGTTTGTAGTCCTGCCTTCAGGCGGCACGGGCCATACCGAGAATTGCTGCGTTTCGGTTCGCGGCGTCTGGCAAGGCCAGGCCCACTCCTGTACATTTTGCGCGGCTATTTCTCGAATGTGAGAATTCTGCGAGGCAAGGGGATGGGCCGGGTTTCGACGATCAATGCCGCCTGCTCAACTCAGGCGAGACCGGCCAACCGGTGGGAGCGGGTTCGGCGGAGTAGCGAAAACCCGACACAGGGCGGTCAAGGGGAAAGCCGTTGGGTCTGGGGCAGGGCGAAAATTATCTGCTCGATATACTTGCCAAAGCCCGGCACAGGCGTATCCTCCCGCCACTCTTTTACCTGCACCCGCCGCATGGGAACGGGGATTGCTCCGGCGGTTGCTTCATGTTCAAGGAATCAATAAAGCGCATGCGTTTTGACGAATACAGTGATGGGGTTATCTGGGGTTGCATCCTGGCGCTGAGCGCTACGGCCCTTGTCGCCCAACTAGCCTTGTTGGATCGCCGTTCACGCATCCAGGTCGAACATGCCGACACGTCCCGTTATATCGCGGAGCTACACCATGACGCCTGGATGGGCGGCGTCATCGATGCGATCGACTGGACGCACGATCCCAGCGAAGTCCCGAACGGCGAACTTCCGCGCCTGCAGCCCTCCATTACCGACCTCTTTGTGGAGGCCGTCATCCAGATCGAGTCGGCTGGCAAACCGGACGTCATCGGAAAAGCGGGCGAGCGCGGACTCATGCAGATCAAGCGGGAAACCTGGCGGGAAGTCACCACACAGCTTTTCGGCAAGCCGGTCAGTTTCAGCCGCGCCTTCGAGCCGGAGCTGAACCGGCAGGTTGGCCAGGCGTATCTCCGCATGCTGGTTGCGTTTCTTTATCAGCACCAGGAGGAATGGCAGAGCGACATGCGCTCCTTGCTGCTCGCTTCCTACAACGCCGGCCCTACCCATGTGCGTGAGGTCGGTTTCGATCTGCGCCGTCTCCCGGCCTCAACACAGGACTACGTGGACCGTGCGATGGCCCTGCACGACTTCTTCCTTACGGATGCGCCCGAAATGACTGCATGGGCCGCTCCATCCGTCCGTCGCGACCTGCTCTAAGCGCGTCTATCGTTCCGGTCGATCTCGCCTCTTTTGTGCAGGGCCCGGGCATTGGGTCTGCTTGTCGGAGCGCCGAACTTGAAATCCCCTTTACCCTGACAGGGGTTCCGTACTATGAATGTGGGTGGTTACCAGTTCAGGAATGGGAGGATCGAAATGACGGATGTAAAAATGGAATCATGGATTAAGCAGGCACTCGACCTGTACAAAGCCAACCTTGGTCTACTGGTGGTCAGCACCCTGATCGCGGTGGTGGCCAGTGTCTTTACCCTGGGAATTCTGGCCGGCCCGATGGCGGCTGGTCTCTACGGCGTGATTCTCCGTTTACAGGAAGGGAAGGAACCCGCACCGCAGGCGACCGATATCTTTAAGGGCTTCGATGTCTTGGTGCCGGCCCTCCTGTTCGGCATTGGTTTCCTGGTTGCCACCTTTCTGATTCATATTGTGCTCGATATCATCCCCATCATCGGCTGGATTGCGAGTGTCGCGGCGACGACGGCCCTTGGCGCTGCTACGCTCTTCGTGCTGCCTTTGATTATGGAGCAGCGCATGGAAGTGAAAGACGCCGTGATGAAGAGCTGGGAGGTGGTTCAGCCCAGCCTCCCGCAGTTCATGCTCTTCTCCTTCGTGGTCGGCATCATCGGCGGTGTCGGCATCATCGGCTGCGGCGTTGGCATCTTCTTCACCCTGCCGATCACAAGCTGCGCGGTGGCCATTGCATATCGCGATGTACTCGGCGGGGCTGCCGCCCCCGAGGAACCGGCACCCGTGCCTGCACCGGAACCGGCCCCCGCACCAGCACCGGAACCG
>SLOV01000037.1 GCA_007132345.1 Kiritimatiellia bacterium | reverse complement strand
GCCACGTGATGCCGCCAGGGGCGGCAAACGTGGCCCCGTTTGGCCCCGCTCGGCGGGGCCATCACGGGGAAAACCGTTGAACCGCGAGGTTCCGTGGGTTCGAATCCCACCCCCTCCGCCATCATCACCGCCATGTACTTTGTCTATGTCTTACGCAGTGATCGCACAGGCAAGCTTTACGTTGGCAGTTCCGCCACACCCGACGAGCGACTGAAGTCCCATAACGCAGGGCGCGTGCGGTCGACGAAAGCAGCACGGCCATGGACCCGTGTTTGGTTTGGAAGAACATCCAGATCGTAATGCCGCCGAGAAGCGAGAACGCGACCTCAAATCAGGGTGGGGAAGAAGATGGCTCCAGGCCAAGCTCGCCGAAGACGGGGAAAACCGTTGAACCGCGAGGTTCCGTGGGTTCGATTGCCACGTGCGTGAGCACGTGGAATCCTCGTCGACCGCGTTGGGCCGCTTGGGCGGCCCTCAGGCGGCACCCCCTCCGCAATCGCCAGGCCTTCCCGCAGTCATCGTTCCCCCCATGGGCTCAACCTCGCTGCCCCAAAACGATTTCAACACCGATGCGCGTGAAAGGCGCGGGGTCATAGTCGGTGTCCGGTCGCAGGTCCGCGCCTGCCTGCATGAAGACCGTCAGGCAACTGTCTGAAACTTGACGGGAAAATCTCGCATGTGCCGTTGCGAGTTCGATCCTTTCCGGATTCCACTCAAGCCCGGCGCCCAGTTGAAGGCCGCAACGTCGACTCAGTTGACGCTGAAACTTGGCGTGATGGCCAAAGCTCCAGTCGCGTTCTTCGGAATTCCAGACGGCGCCATGCACAATCGACAACGAACAAGTGGAAGAGAAATCGCGTTGATGCCGGAGTTGGAGGCGGCCGAGCCAATCCCATCGCGTATTGGCGCGGAACGCCTGCGATAGCGCATGGTTCCAGCCGCGAAATGACATCTGCTGCTTCAACGTGACCGCACCTTGCAGATAGGGGCTACTACCCAGCGAGGCGCCAAGCGCGAAATCGTACGAGAACCCCGGTGCGTCATCCGTTTCTCCGACGCCCAGGAAGTCGTCGCCGCGATTTTCGATGCCCGCGTCACGGAGGTTGCGGGCCTGTTCGCGGTCCGCCGACATATCTTCATCGCGATTGTTCTGTAGCAGGACCCGCAATCCACGTTTCGCCAGCGGCATGTCGAGTTTGAGGTCATACTGAAAATCGAAACTCACACCATCCTTGGCGTGAACCTCTACATGCGGGATCAAGCGGATGGAGGTTCCATTCTCTGGTCGTTCGGAGGTCCCACAGCCAGGAAGAAGGTTCGCAATCATCCGGTTAATGCGGCTCACCTGCTGACAAAGCCATGGCTCGGAAGCCTCCTGTGCATGGGTGACGTGAACGAAGGCAAGGGCGAGAAGAGGGAGGAGAATCTGTTTCATGAGTCGGTTCCTTTCGGGCTGCATGTGCCCTCTATTGGCCCGACTCAGGCCCCTTTCTTACGGCGCCGCCAAAGTTGTGCGTGCTCTAGCCGTAACTCATTGGCAATCAATATACTGCGATATCGTCTCTCCCTTTTTTCCCTCCCGCCCAGCGAATCTCTGGCTCAAAAGGCCATGGGCGCGAGAATGGCCAGGACGATGAATAGGATGACGAGAATTGTGTCCATGACGGTACTCCCTATCAGTAGCTGTGCCTGTATGGTGGATTCATCGATACAGCGCGGAGTCCGCGACCCTGTTCGCGGTGCCCCGCTCTGCACCTTCTGATCTCCATTGGCCATCGCGCGTGAGATTCTTACCGAGCGGAGAAAAAAGGCGCCGTCTGAAGAAGGTCTTGCGGATTGCTGCAATCTGAATGACAAGAGAACGCGGGAACAGAAACGGTATGCAGCACGGCTCCGAATATGTGACGCACCCCAGCCTCTTACTTCGTCTGCAAGGAGAGGGTGACGAAGCGGACTGGGAAGTCTTTTATCATCGCTACGCCCGGTTTATCCTCGCTGTAGCGATGCGCTATGGTCTGCAACCTTCGCAGGCCGACGATCTTCTCCAGGAGACGATGGTGGAACTGATCCGCGTTCTACAGCGTTTCCAGTACGATCGAAAGAAGGGCACCTTTCGGGGTTTCCTGCGCACCATTGTCATGCGAAAGGTGCAGCGCGTCTATCGACAGCATAAGGAAGCAATCCCGCTGGAAGGGGCATCGGGCGTGCAGGAGAATCTGCTGGCGGTGCTCGAAGACGAACGGGCCGATTCCCCACTGATGAAGATGGACGACCAGTGGCGCGAAGCCGTTCTGGAAGAGGCCATACGTCGTCTTCAGGAAGGGGAACAGGTCCCCCGGCAACATATCAAAGTATTGGTTGCTTTATTAAATGGCGAAAAGCCGGCAGAGATTGAATCGCGCATGGGGGTCAAGGCCAATGCGATCTATCAGATGAAACACCGTCTGGTGCCTCGCCTCCGTGCCGAGGTGGAACAATTGATGGAAGACATTCAATGGTAGAGCGATTGGAGCGAGAAATGACGCAATCACAGCCCGGCCCCCCCACCATCACGCTCTCTGCGGGGAAATCTCCGCCGGCCGCGCTTCTGCCCCGGCTTCGCACCGTAGCCGACGCCCTTCGACAGGTGACGGCACCAACGGGAGCCTGCCTGCTCGTGATTCCTGAGCCGAAGGCGAAGCCGATCATTGAGCCTCTATGCGAGAGTCGGCAGGTGTTTGGTCGACGCCAATCGTATGGCTGGGCGCAGGAGCGTGGAAAGCTGTCGCGCGACCACTTCGAAATTCTGCGGCCGAGTCCAGGAGAATGGAGCATTCGCGACCTCGGCTCCCGAAACGGCACCACGCTAAACGATAAGCCGATCGGCGATGCACCTGTTCCTCTACACGATGGTGATCTGATTGAGGCCGGGCGAATCATCCTGGTTGTCTTGTTGCCCGAGCCATGATTTGGAGGTCACAAATTGTGACCTCAAAGCCGCAAACTCTCTATTTCTCTTTACCGCCTGCTTCAGCGCCTTGGTGGTTACCCCGCACAACGCAGCCGAATCCCGATCCAGCATCACCTTCTGCCCGCGAAGCAGGTAGATGGCTCTCTTTCCTGAAGCGCTGTGTTAATGGTGTTCTTGAATAGGCCGCCGCTGAGCGCATGCTGTTCACTTCCGGCCCGCATACTTGGCTCGGGTCTCGGCCACCATGGCTCGCTTTGCCACGGGTTCGATGGTGACCTTGACCTCCGCGTTCAACGCGGCGGCAACTTTTCTCAGCATACTCAAGGAGTGACCTTCATAGGAGGGTGATTCGAGGCGGCTGATGTTCTGCTGCGATGTCTTGAGCTTCCTGGCTAGATCCCGCTGGGACAGGCCGGCCTTCTCGCGCAGGGCCGCAATCTGCAGCGCCACATCCCATGCTTCGCCAGCCGCTTCAAATCGTTCGGCGAAGGCGGGATCCTTCAGTTGTTCGTCGAGAAACGCGTCAAAGTTTGTCTTCTTCATTTCCCGCACCTGTTCTGCCAGTCGCGCATCCGCGCCCTGGCCGTCTGCAATTCGCCTGCCGGGATGGCTTGCCCTTTGTTGCGGACGCCATGCAATGCAACGATGCGCCTTCCTTTCATGAAAAACCACAGGACGCGCGTATTCAACTTTCCAACGTGGCGTAGCTCAAACAAGCCATCCCCAAGCGCCTTTGTCAGGGGCTCACGGTGGCACGGGCGATACCGCAGTTTTTCGAGGCCGGCCATGACGGCGGCAAAATCGTTCGGATCACTATCCTTGAGTTCCATAAGAAAGTCTCTCACGGGAACATTCCCTGCCTGACTCTCATAGAACTCTACCGTGAAGTTCATGGCGAGGCAACATCAATATTGATGTGTTTCCCGTTCATGCCGCAAACATCCTCGTCTTGGTTTCGCGGAGCAGGTCTGCCGGGGTTCCGTCCGACTGCAGGTTAATCTGTTTAGCGCGTGTATCCGCTTCGTTGTACCCGGAAGTCATGCTGGCCGGTTGCCTGGTTTCTCGGTTGTGCCCTTCGGTGCGGTGTCTGTCGTAGCAGAAAAGCCGCTGGTCAACAAGCGGCGGGGGGCAAATCCAGTGATTTCCTGGATGGCATGGAGCGGATTCTTCGGGCCTGCTGAAGCAGGTACGACGAACGGTTCTTCGCCGGGTCTTCGCCTGTTTGTAGTCCCGCCTTCAGGCGGCAAGGGCCATAATGGGAATTGCCGGGACAAATCGCGGTTCATGGCGCGTCGGTCATTTCAACTTCTTCGACGCGCGCCCGCCTGAGTAGGACGGTCCATGGTTGAAGGGCTGGATGGTGAGTGGAAGTTTTGTTCCATCGTGTGGAAGTTTTTCTCCACTCGATGGAACTTTTTATCCCGCTCGTGGGTGCCGTGCCGGGCTGAAGCGAATGGCACTAACTTAAGGGCATCTTCGGATCGCATGGAGACAATTGGATGAGGGGCTGGAATGGGGCAATCGGCAGACCAACGAGGTGTCCGGCTCGGGAAGCCGAGCCGCTCCGTGCTGTGTGTGATGAGGTCCTTCTGTGGTGCGGACGCGCTTCCGCGTCCGGAACCGTATCGTGTTCCTGAAACCCAGGATTCCCTCTGAAAGCGGCCTTAACTTAGTGCCATTCCGGGCTGAAGCCCTGGCGCAGACTTCCGGCTGAAGCCGGGACTCTGACTTGTTGGTGAGCGGATAAAAGTGTTGTGGAAGCCGCTCAGAAGCAGGTGCGCATGGCGGGGGTTTGCAGGATGTCGTTCAGCAAAAGCTCGCGCAAGGCCAGGGCGATGGGGCCGGGATTTCCGTCGCCGATGGGTTGGTCGTCATGACGAACGACAGCGGTGACGTCGGTGGTGGTTCCGAAAATCATCAGTTCGCGCGCGGCTGAAAGATCGTCGCGTTCGATGGGGGCTCTTTCAATGCCTGCAATCAGGCCTTTGCCGCGTAACGCTTCGGCGAGTTCGAGAACGCGGTCCATCGTGGTGCCGGGCAAAATGCGGTCGGGCGCGGGGACGCGCAGCACACCATCGGATGTCAGCAGGCCGACAGACTCGGTGGGGCCTTCGGCGAGATGGTCCTGTTCGTCGAAGGAGAAAACGAAGTCGACACCGCGGTCGGCCGCTTCTTTGCGCATCAAGGCGTTGAGCAGATAATTGCAGCTTTTGACGCGGGCGAGGAAATCGAATTTTACGGAATAGCGGGAGGTGCAGGCGGTCGCGCCTTCAGGGTGCAGGTCCATGAAGGAGCCGCCGAGGCGATAGACAAGAATATAGAGGTGCGACGTGGGGCACTCGTAGGGATTGACGCCCATGCCGCCGGTGCCGCGGGAAAGAAGAATACGAATGGCGCCGGTATCGCGGTTGGCGATCCGACAGGTCTCAAGGATGCGTTCTTGAATCTCTGCGCGGGAGAAGGGGGGCTGCAAACCGATCTGAGCGGCAGAGTCGAAGAGGCGATCGAGGTGGGCAGCAAGGTTGTAGATGCCGCAATCGACGAATTTCGCGGTTTCGAAAACGCCGTCGCCGCGGTGGACGAGGTGGTCGTCGATGGGAACCGACATGAGGGCGGGGTCGGTGACGATTCCGTCTACAAGGCTGGAGTAGAAGGCAAAGTATGGGGAGCGATCCGGAAGGGACGCTTCGGCGAGGCGGCGGAAGTAGGCGTTTGAATCAAGCAGCGGAAATTGGGGCATGCCTCACCATTGGCTTTCCGGAAAAGTTCTGGTAGGGAAGGGCCGCCAAGTATGGAGCGAAGTCGGCGCGGGCACGAGAAAAAGATGGATGCAGGGAGCAAAACGAGATGAGCGAACAATCCGAAGAGGGGCTGCCGGAAGTTGAGTCGAGCGGAGGGGCGGATTACTTCCCGATCTGGGCGCATGTGCTGCCGTTTGTGGCATGGCTCTTCATTTTTCAGATGCTGGGCGATCCGGCGGGCTGGAAGTATGCGGTTCGCTCTGTGCTCTGCCTGGGCATCTTCTTCTATTTCCGGCCATGGCGCTGGTATGCGCGGCTTGAGGTGAAGAATCTGCCGCTGGCCGTGGGGGTGGGCTTGGCGGTGTTTATCGTCTGGATTGCCGGCGAGACGGCATGGATGGGGCAATGGCCGATGCTGCAGGAATGGTATATGCGGATCGGCTTTATGCCGCCGTGGAGTCTGCCGGAGCTGGATGTTGAAATGGCCCGCGCGGCGTATGCGCCGGACATGGTTGGCTGGCCGCTGACGGCGGTGC
>SLOV01000172.1 GCA_007132345.1 Kiritimatiellia bacterium | reverse complement strand
TTCTGTCAGGACTGGCCCTTCTGGTGGGGACCTATCTGATTCTCCAGGCGCTGGAGGCCGCGGTGGTTCGGCGCCGGCCGGAGATCGCCGTGCTCCGGTCCATGGGTGTTTCCGCGCGGTCCATTCGCACCGCCTGGCTACTGGAAGCGCTGACGCTCGGCGTTGTGGGCGGCTTGCTGGGGTTGGCAGTCGGATATCTCGGCGCACAGATTGCCGTGCAGCGGGTCGCGCAGACGGTCAATGCGCTCTACGTGTCCAGCGCCGCCTCCGCGGCCGGGTGGCACTGGGGCGAGGCGGCTGTCGCCTTTGGTCTGGGCATCGTGGCCAGTGTCGCGGCCGGTGTGTTGCCGGCTCGGGATGCCGCGGAGACGCCGCCGGCCCATGTGTTGCGGCGCGGGCAGCTCAGCAACAGTATTCGGTTGCTGGACCATCCGGCCCTTGGCGCAGCCTTGCTGCTGGCAGGGTTTCTTCTCGTGCGTTTGCCTCCCGTTCCGATGGGGCAGGGAACGCGCTTCCCGTTGGCCGGCTACGTGACGGCCCTGTGCTGGTTGGTCGGCGCCAGTATTGTCTTCAGCAGTCTGCTCTCTGTGGGTGCACGGCTGCTGCATCGCTTCGGCGAGCGTTCCGCCGTATTCCGCTACGCGGTCAGCCAGTTGCGTCGCCCCTCAGGCCGGCATAAGCTGGCATTGGCCGGTTTGGTGATTGCGGTCGGCATGGCCTCGGGCATGGGGATTCTGATTCATAGCTTCGAGCGCACTATGCAGGGCTGGATCGAGCGCACGCTGAAGGCCGATCTGTTTGTGGCGTGCCGCGGGGTGCAGAATGCGTCGAATCGTAACCTGATGCAGCCGGAGACCTGGCAGGCGCTGCGGGACGATCCGGACGTGGCGGCGGTCGATGTAGGGCACATATTCCCGATTCGCTTCGAAGGCGCACCGACCTTTCTGGTGGGGCTCCGGTTAGGACGTGGCTGGGACGCCGAGCGTTTTCATTGGCTCCATCGGCCAACCCGCTTTCCTGCGCCTGGCTCCCGCCTCGCGGGTGGGGTCATGCCTGTATTCGTGAGCGAGAGCTTCTCGCATCGCTACCGGAAGCGAGCTGGCGACGAGATCGTGCTGCCGACGCCCGCCGGGGAGCGGCAGGCGCAGATCGTGGGCATTTTTGCGGACTATGGAAACGAGCGTGGTACGATCCTGGTCGATCCAGACGCGGTGGTGGAATGGTTCGGCGACGCGCGCGCCGTCAACCTGGCCGCCTATCTGAAGCCCGGCGCAGACCAGGAAACAGTGCGCCGCCGTTGGAGCGAGGCCCATCCCGGCGTTGTAGTGCGCACGCATGGGCGGCTACGCGCCGAAGTGCTCTCTATTTTTCGGCAGACCTTCGCCATCACGCACGCCCTCAAGGGTATTGGACTCTTTGTAGCGGTCGCCGGGCTGGTGCTTTCCCTGGCGGGCCTCTTGATGGAGCGGCGTCGCGAACTGGTCACGCTGAAAGAGGTGGGCATGACAACCCGGCAAATCGCCGACGCGGTAGCCGTGGAGGGTGCCATGGTTTCGGGCCTCGGGCTCGCCGGCGGGCTGACCGTAAGCCTCGGCCTCGGCTGGTTGCTCATCTTTGTGATCAACAAGCAGTCCTTCGGTTGGACGCTTGCCTATGCAATGCCGGTATTCAGTTCGCTTTTGTTGTCCGCGCTGGTGCTGGTGTCGGGTACGGGCAGTGCCTGGCTGGTTGGCCGGTGGGGCGGCCGGGTGCGGGCGGAGCAGGAGGAGTAAGGATGTTATCGTGGCCCAAGAGTGTCTTCGTCTTACTCATTGGCGGCTTTCTCGCCATCGCGGCAGCCCATGCCGACCCGCCCGTGTTCAACGAGGACGGGTTCCGTATTCCCACGCCCCATCCGGTCTTCTCGTTTCCTCGCGACCACGGCAGCCACCCGGAATTCCGGATCGAGTGGTGGTACATCACGGGGCACCTGCGCGACGAAGCGCAGCAACGGTTCGGTTTTCAGGCCACGTTTTTTCGTGTCGGGCTGACGCCCCACGACGAGGGACAGGCGCAGACGAGTTTTGGCACGAACCAGTTGATGATGGCGCACATGGCCCTGGCCGATCCTGCGGAGAAGCGATTCGTGCACGAAGAGCGGTTGAACCGCGAGGGCTGGGATGCCTGGGCGCGTGTCGATGGACTCGATTTGCGGAACGGGAACTGGACCCTGGTCGGCGAGGAGGATGGGGTCATGACGCTGGTTGGTTCCGTGCTCTCCGATGTTTCCTTCTCCTTGCGGCTCGTGCCGTTAAAAGGGCCTGTCTTGTTTGGGGAGGGCGGGTTGTCCCGCAAAGGAGCCTCTCCCTCCGCGGCGAGCTGGTATATTACCTTTCCCCGTCTCAAGGTGGCGGGACACCTCGACCTGCACGGGGAGACCCGCTCCGTGATCGGCGAAGCCTGGATGGACCACGAGATCAGTAGCAGCCAATTGGCCGAGGACCAGGTTGGCTGGGACTGGGCCAGCCTGCGCCTGTACGATGGGCGGGAGATCATGGTCTACATGCTGCGTCGTCGCGATGGAACGGTTGACCCCGCCAGCACCCTGGCGTGGATCGATGAGCAGGGCGGCGTGCATCATTTTTCGTCAGACGCCTTTTCCTGGCAGTCGCAGCGGAGTTGGAAGAGTCCGACGACCGGCGGTCGGTATCCACTCGATATTCTGCTGACGGCGCCTCGGCTGGAGGGGGAGGGAACGGTGCCGATGTTGATTCGTCCCCTCATGGATGAGCAGGAGATGGTCGGTCATCTTGGCGGCGTGTCTTACTGGGAGGGTGCCTGCGAGGTACTGGATGCCGGCGGCGCGGTGATCGGCGAGGCTTATATGGAACTGACCGGGTACGCCGAAGAGTTGACCGATGCGTTGCGATAACCAATCTTCCGCTCCTGCCGCGCAAGGCGGCAGGGGGCGGGAAGCTGAACACGGCAAGGCGCGGGAGGCGGCAGGGGGCGAAGGTTTACGATATTCGGATTTCGGACTTCCTTCGGGCTTGGCTACTTGGGTACTTGGGTACTTGGATACTTGGCTACTTGGGTGCTTTGTCATTCGTTTCCCATGAACTGGGGGCGAAGGCCTGTGCGGTTGAAGGGCGGGGATCTTTTCCCTAAGATGTCGGAAAGGCGAAGGCAGGGATCGGAATGCAGCGGGCAACAAAGAGTCAAAAGGAGAGCCTTTCCGGCTGGCGTCTCAAGACGCATGAGATCATCTTCGAGGCGGAGACGCCGGAAGGAAAGGTTTTCGATCTGCTGCTGATTGCGTGCATCGTCGGCAGTCTGATCTGTGTGGCGCTCGAAAGTGTCGAGGCGATCGCCGCGCAATACGGTCCGGTCCTGTTGGCGCTGGAGAGAGGCTTCACCATCCTCTTTACTGTCGAGTATCTGCTGCGGCTGTGGAGTGTGGTCCGGCCCCTGCGCTATGCCACGAGTTTCTTCGGCATCGTCGACTTACTGGCCGTTCTGCCGACTTACCTGAACACGTTGCTTCCGGGAACGCGTTATTTCCTGGTGATTCGCTCGCTGCGGCTGTTGCGTGTCTTCCGGGTGCTGAAGCTGGCGCGCTACATGGACGAGAGCCATCTTCTCGTGCAGGCCCTCAGCGCCAGCCGCATCAAGATCTCCGTCTTCTTCTTCACTGTCTTGAATCTAATTTTTATCATTTCCGCGCTCATGTATGTGGTCGAGGGCTCCGAGCACGGGTTCACCAGCATACCGACCAGTATGTATTGGACGGTGGTGACGCTAACCACCGTGGGATACGGCGATATCTCGCCGCAGACACCGCTGGGAAAGGGTCTGGCGATGATGGTGATGCTGCTGGGCTACTCGATTATTGCGGTGCCGACGGGCATCGTGACGGCGGAAATGGCATTGGCTTCTTCCGAAGGGCGTTCGTCGACGAAGTCCTGCCCGGCTTGCGGGGTCGATGGCCACGAGCCCGATTCGCGGTTCTGCAGGGTATGCGGCACCTCGTTGGCGTAGGGGGTAGCGGGCCGCGAGGGGCAGGGAAGAAAGGGGTCGTGTTCGTTGCGTCAGCGCATGGAAGGCTTGTGCTCCGCGCCAAGGACCATTCGCTGGGCACGCCACTCGGCAAAGCCGGCGAAACCGAACGCCAACCAGAAGGGCAGGTGATTGTAAAATGGGCCGGCGAATAGGCCTTCCCCAAACAGGACCCGGAAAAAGAGAACAACAATGTGGATGCCTGGAATCACAAACAAAAGAAAAGCGAGAACCGCGCCGACAATATCCCAGCCCGCCATTTCCCAGCGGTCCGCATCTGTGTCTTTCACGGTGGCACGAACCGCATACATGCAAAGCTCCACGGTGAAGGCGACCACGAAGAGTGTGGCCGAGTAGGTCGCCAGCGCGCCGAAGAACATTTCGACGGTACTCGACTGCAAGACCAGCACGTGAAGCAGCAGAAGCGGGATCGGCCCCAGAAGGACGATCAGTAGCTCGATCAAGTGTTTCGGCAGGCGCTCCATGAGGATGCCGCCGAAAAGCAGCAGGAGGAGGCACATGGGAACGGAGAACATGAGAAACCCGATCTGCCAGGTTGGAATGTACGGGAATCGTTCCTGTACCTGGTAAATATGGGCCGCAAACCAGGCCGGGGTCAGCAGATAGACGAACAGCATCGACAGACGCAGTCCGGTGACCATGTACCAGAGCATCGTCGGCGGCGGTGGTGCGTCAGGATCTGCAATCGGTTTATTCATGATCAAGTTGGACTTTCATTGCCGTGAAGGTTTCGATCTCCGTACCGCGGGTGGGGCAGGCAATATGATCCTCGCTCATGGCTTCCGCATGATGCCGGGAAGGTGGCGGGGCGACAAGGGGTTTTGCCGGGCCTCAGCGGTCGTAGACCAGTTTGGCCCGCGTGTGCACCTTGTCGCAGGAATCGCACATATACTCTTCCATCTCCACGCGGGCCGAGAGCAGTTGCTCCGCGGCGGTTCCCTGCATCACCATTCTACGTCCTTCGCGGGTGATCGTGGAGCCGTCGTCACGGAGCATGATCACGCTCGGAATGCCACGAATCTCGTAGCGGGACTTCAGGGCATTCGCTGCATCGCTGTTCCAATGCACCGCGGGCCAGGGCATGCCGGCCTGTGTCATGTAGTTCCTCCACGCATCCTCCGTCCGGTCGGAGCTGACGAAGACCACTTCGAAATGGTCCCGGTTGGCCTCGCGATACTTCACCAACTCCGGCGTGAAGCGGCGGCAGGGCCCACACCAATGCGCGGAGAAATAGACGCCGATCACCTTGTTTTGGAGCGTGTCCAGGGGGATGGGGTTGCCTTCGGCATCCGTGAGCCCGTCGGGGAAGAGGGCGGCGAGGCCGGGCGCGTCCGAAGGGGATGCCTGGGCCACGCTGGCCGTGGACGATCGCGGCTGCGAAGTGAATAAGGCAAGGGCGGTGATGCTGACCAGGATCAGAACAGCAGGAATCAGGGACTTCTTCATGGCGGGTTTCCTTCTTCTGTGAATCGAGTGATGGGGAATCGCATTATTTCCCAATATGCGCGAAGATTTAAGAGAAACCTACAGCCTTGAGGCGGGTCCGTCCAGCCGGTTGGCCTGAACTCCAGCAATTCTCAGTATGGCCCGGAACTGGGCCTTCGGGCCTGCTGAAGCAGGCACTACGAACAGTTTTTCACCGGGTCTTCGCCCGTTTGTAGTCCCGCCTTCAGGCGGCAAGGGCCATCATGAGAATTGCTGCCTGAACTCAATAGGCCTCGGTGCGGAAGACTGGCTGAAAGAGCCCGGTATGCCGGGCGCAAATCGACTGAACGGGGCAGGCGGGACAATCGGGTGGGCTCATCTCCGGGCAGCGTGTCCGGTTCTGGAAAAAGAACCAGTCAATCGCCGCATGGGAGACCCCGGATACATCGTGAAGCTGCTCGATCGCCTGGAACACGGTGCGGCGAATGCGATCTTCCTCTGCAGGCTCCAACGCTCGACGCCCTGCAAGCCGGCTTCGAAGCGCTGGATCATCGACTTCCACCAGGCCCGTTCGAAGGGCGCTGCGCATCAGGTGATAGTCGATCACCGGCCCGAACGCCGACGGGTCGTCCACTTCCAGAAAATGTTCGGGCCGGTTGACGAGGGCCAGGGCCAGCAGCATGAGCTTCTTCCGCAGCGGATCCTCGCGATACCCAGGAATGCGCCCCGCCTCGGCGAGAAGAGCGTGAAGCCGATTCGTGCCGCTGGAAACCTGGCGGAGGAGATCGCCGGGCGTGGATCCGTTGGTCATCCACCACGCTGTGGATTCCCGGATGATGCGGGCGTTGGCCTCCCACATAGGCAAAGGATTGACGCCGTTATCGTCCGAAAAGACCGCGACCCAGTCCTTATCGCTCATCTGCTGGAGGTGACCTGGCGCGAAGAAATGGGGGTTCCGTTCCCAGGCTCGTGTGGCGCAGCGCCAGATGAAATCCGAGCCTTTGAGCGGGCGGCCGTCGCACGGGGCGATCATCGGTTTTTCATAACAACCGTCGGCGAGCGTCCAGAAGCCGAACTGGTGCGCCACGGTGAAGAAGAAATAGTCCACAACGCCCTCCGCTCCGACCGGAGGCAGCAGATCGGGGAGCACGAAGTCAAAAGGCCGGACATCTTCCTGCCCGCGCAGGAAATCGGCGAAGCGTTCAATCTGTTCCGTGTCGACTCGAATCATGGGGTTCCGTGCAATTGGGGGCGTTTCTAATCAAGACGTCATGCTACCGCAATGGCGGCAAGCCTGTCGAACTCTCCGCGGACATCCCTTTTGCGGAAACGATTCCTTGCTGATGGGGATCTGCTCCTGTAAAACGCCAGATGTGAAGGCGGAGAAGCCATGGGGCTTCACCTGGAGGCGCAGTCGTCATGAATGCCTTACAGCCGGACAACCCCAATAGAGTCAGGAAGGGATCTCCAGTGCGTAAATCGCCTTGCAGGGTGTGCGTAGTTCTTGGCGGGCTTCTTCTTTGGCCCGTGTCTCTCTTCCTGTTGCTCGGAGCCAGCGAGGCCCAGGCATGGCGCTCGAAGGACCCATACGTAGCCCCGCCCGAGCCGCCCCCGCGGCCCGTGTACAAGGTGCATCCAGACTATGCGCACTATGTGGAGGAGGGAGGTGTGATCATTGCCGCATACAGGGGGCCAGGCGGCGATGTGATGATCCCTTCAGAAATCGAGGGCAAGCCGGTCATCGGCATCGGCAAGTCGGCGTTCGTTTGGCAGGAGGGTATTACCGGCGTCAGTATTCCCGATAGCGTCACTCACCTAGAAGAGGAGGCTCTTGCCTCGCCTGACCCTGCAACGATTTCTATCGGAAGCGGCCTCATCCGCATCGGAGACGGTGCGCTTAGGGATTCCTCAGCCATCAAGGTCGATGAGGCGAACCCTGCTTTCAGCAGTCGTGACGGGGTCCTCTTTGATAAGGCCCAAACAACGCTGATCCAGTTCCCACGATACAAGTCGGGGCCATACACCATTCCTGACAGTGTTACCGCCATCGGAGATCATGCCTTTTTCAACGCCAGCGGTCTGACAAGCCTGGTCATTCCGGCCAGCGTCACCCATGTGGGTGAGTTTGCCTTTGCCGGTTGCCGGAGCCTGACAAACGTGGTGATCGGTAGCGGCGTTGTGAGTATCGGTGTTAGTGCATTCAAGGAATGCACGGCTCTGAGGTCCATCGTGGTGGATGAGGGAAATCCTTTCTTCAGCAGTCTTGGCGGCGTCCTATTCGACAAGGGGCAGTCCATGCTGATCGTGTATCCGGAGGGCAGGTCAGGACCCTATCTTATTCCCGATAGCGTCACACATATTGATTCATATGCCTTTGCCAACCACAAGGGCCTGACGAGTGTGAAGGCCGGCCGCAAGGTCGCCCATATCTGGCCGGGGACATTCGCCGGCTGCCCGGGGCTGACGGCCATCACCGTGGATGAGGGGAACCCGACGTACAGCCATATTGATGGTGTCCTGTTCAACAAGGCGCAGACCGTTCTCATTCTCTATCCCGAAGGCCGGTCTGGGCCCTACATCGTTCCGGATGGCACCATCCGCATTGGGGATCATGCATTCGAGGGCAGCCGTCGCCTGACGCGTGTGACGATTGCCCCCAGCGTCACCCACATTGGGAGCGCGGCGTTTAGACACTGCGTGAGGCTGCGACGTGTCTACTTTCTGGGCAACGCCCCTGCCCATGGGTACAACGTGTTTGACTCGTCTCCCCCCATCATCCGTTATCCTGTGGGTGCATCGGGCTGGGACCAGAACTATGCGGGACGGCCCATTGTCGGTTGGGACCCGGAACCGGTTTCCAGCAACGATTAAGGGTTTCGAGCCCAGAACTCTATTGCGGTCATCTCTACTCGCGCACCCGCAGGATCGAGGGCCTCTTTCGCAACCCGACACCTGTGCAGCTCTGGTGCTCAACCCAGCGCTGTGCGCTCCACGGCGTAGCGGGGGAGTAGATTTATTCAAGCCGTGCCGTGGCCTCCTGCGATCCAGCGCTGTGCACAATTGCATCGTGAAGGACGGGGCTGTCATCCATTGAGGTTCCGGGGGTTCAAGAACCCCCGGAAAGAAAGCGCTTTCAAGAAAGCGCACTCCACATTTTGGTGCTTGGACATTCCGCCCGCGCGCCGAATCAATCAACAGGGCGTAGCCGCCGCGGCTACGTGGGGTCCACGTGCTTTGACTCAGGACTTGCCTGCGCGCGTGGCGGGCGGTCGGACATTTTGGCCGGTTTGAGGAAATGGGTTGCGTACGTTCTCTCGATGGCGGCCTCCCCGCTCTTCGAAAAGCGCAGTGTAACTTTTGGCCCTTTGCCCCACGATTTGTAGCCGGTCCAACTCTCGCGACACCCGCCGTTGCGGCAGTTCTTGCGCACGGACTTCATAATGAAGCTGATGGTGTTCAGATTGACCCTGATGACCCGCTCCAGATACGGCACGCGCTTCATGCGCCAGTCGCGATAATCCTTCGGATCGAGGTAGCCAAGTGCCATGAAGACATCGACGAAGGCGACGTAGCCCTTTTCCCGGAAAAGATCAGTGGTAACGGGCGAGAGCTTCCCCTGGAGTTTCTGGCGGTTCATAGCCTATCGTCCTAGAGGCAAGCAGCGTGGCCGGACCGGCTATGGCGTGGAGGATTGGGTCCCCTCGGCCCGCGACTCAGCGACGCGCACCGGGATATGCACCTCCGAACGCTTCATCCAGCGGGGAACGAATGGGCCATGCCAGTAGACCACATACGGTTCTCCTTCGGCCTCCCAGTCTGACTGCTCTGCAAGCCACCGCAACAGCTTGGTGCGTCCCTTCTCGAAGTTGCCATGATTGTAGCCGCCTCGCATGCCGAGGCTGGCGACCGTCCTTGCAGGCATTTCCACGACCTGTACCTGCTCACTGTCGGAAGGTGTCTTGCCGTGGTCGCCGCCCACGAAGAACCGCATGACACCCGGCTTTTCTTCGGCCTCGACCGGAACGGTCATGGCAATCTCGTTCGCCTCGATATAGCGGAACAAGCGCATGAAGAGACCGTTGTCGCGCTCAAAGTAGGACTGGTCCGTGCGCGTTTCCAGTGCCAGCCGCCCGGGCAGTTCCTTGATCTCAACCGTGCCGACGGGTGTCCTTTCGTACATTGCCTCGTATGCCATGCCGGGTACTGCAACGGAAACAAGGGCGAAACACAAGAGAAAGAGGCAATGATAACAGTTCATGCAGATGAATCGTTGAGCCTCGCCGAACCTAACCCGCATTTCTCGCGCATATGCGTGACAAAGGCGGTGTGTAGTGATGTAGCCGCACCGGCTACGGTGTGGCTCAATCCGTCACGATCAGCTTGATCTCGTCTGAGTTGGCCCGGATTTCGGGGGCGTACATGGCGTAGCCGCGGGTGGGCAGCGCGCTGAACTGCCCCGGGATCTCGGCGCGCATGCGGTAGGAGACGCTGTGGCGCCCTCGCGCCAATGCCCGCACGAAGAAGACGACCTTCTCGTCGCGATACTCGACATACGCGCGCAAGGGATTTCCGTCATAGCCGCTGCGCACATTCACGGGCTCAAAACCGGCGGGCTTCATGTCCTCGAAGACGAGATACTCGTAGTCGTTCCTGCTCTCGATGACTAACTCGACTTCGACCAACTCGCCGCTGGTCAGCTCGCCGAGATTTTCGATGCGTTCCCGCTCGTATCGCTCGACACGCTGCGCCACCGCCTGACCGCGCGCGCCTGCCACGTGCACGTCCCTGTCCACCCGGCGCAGCCGGTAGTAGAAGCGGTCGACCTGCACTTCGAGACCGGCGCGCGTGATGAAGTCTTCCAACGTGAAGTTGGTGAGATAGGCGTTGTAGTACAACGGTCCCTGGCCGCTCTTGCGGATTTCAACCTGCCGCTCGCCCGCTTCGAGTTCCGCGCCCGCCAGCACGAGGCGGTTGTCGAAGTGGAAGAGGTTCTCGCTGGTGATGTGCACCTCTTTCTTCTTTTCCCCATCGACAAAGATTTCGACATGCAGGTCGGGCGCCATCTCGCCGCTGGCCATCAGATAGTCGGCCATCGCTTCGATGCAGACGGCGGTGTCGCGGGTCGATGTCCAGTAGGTGGCATGCTTGCGGTTGTTGAGCAGATATTTCACCAGGCCGGAGGCCTTGGGGCTGTCCGGCTGCGTGGCGCTGAGAAGTTTGAGATAATAGGCGTGGGTCTCCCACTCGCTGCCGTACCAGAACCACCAGTAGCCGCTGTTCGGGAGGTTGAGGTAGGCGGTCTGATTCTCGTCGTCCATGACGAGGAACTGCTCGATGTTGTGAATCAGCGCGTCGCGGCCCGGCGCGTCCTTGAGGTCGTGCAGCGCCAGGGCGAAGAGGGCCTTCCCATAAACGGAGAGGTGCTCGACGCGATCGCGGTACAGGAACTCGCGCATGGCGTCGTTCGTGCGCCCGGCACTGACGAGGACGCGGAAGACGAAGGCGTCGAGGTTGTCGACATGCCTCTTGCCTCTCTTTTCGTCACGAAGCCGGCGCACCTGCTCGTTCTGATACCGCTCCAGCCAGGCAAGGCCGCGATCGAGGACGCCGGGCACCACGGCGAGGTCCGCGGCGCGGGCGCGCAGGAGGCCGTGCACGACGTAGGCGGTGGTGTGGGCGCCGGAGCGTTCGCCGTACCCGGAGAACCAGCCCCAGCCGCCGTCGCTCAACTGCATGTCGTAGAGGGCTTTCAGGCCGTCCCGCACCATGCGCTCCACTTCCGCCTCGTCGAACACGGGGTTATGGTCCCAGCGCTGCCATTGTTTCGCCCGCTCGACGTCCTCGCCGATCTCCTGCGCATTGAGGTTGGCCCGCTTTTCGCGGATGTCGTTCAGGTCGAGGCCCATCTCCTTGAGGATTTTGTGCGTGATGACCGTGGGCAGGAAACGGCTGAGGGTCTGCTCGGTGCAGCCGTAGGGATAGCCGACGAGGTAGGGCAAGGCATCCACCATGGCCCCGGCGAGGGTGGGCGAATAACGGATTTCGAGGAGCGACTGCTCGATGCGCCGCTCCAGGGGCACGACGATCGTGAAGCCGCCGCTCTCTTCGTCAGGTCGGATTGCGCCGCTATAAGAGTCGGTCTTCAGCATGCCGTGAACAAAGACGGGGTAGCGCAGCTCCATGGCATCGGATTCTTCGTCGGTGAGGGCCTTCATGCGCACGACGACTTCGCCCTCGCGCACGGCTCGCACGCGCCAGTCGACGCGCCGTTCACCGTTGGCTTCGACGGTGACCGTCTGCATCCGGTCATCCAGGATCGCGAGCGCGTCCCCGTCGAGTTCCAGGATGGCAAGTACCTCTTTGTCGGTTTCGAGATAATTGTGGATGTTTGCGGAGAGCACGACTTCGTCCTTTTCGACAAAGAAGCGCGGGGCCTGCAGGCGGAGCAGCAGGTTCTTGAAGGTGACGACTTCGGTGGTGGACTCGCCGACGCGCGAACCGGCGCCCAGCGTCCAGGTGCGGATCTTCCAGCCGGTCAGACTTTCAGGCATATCGAAGCTGACCTCGGCCATGCCTTCCTCGTCGGTCTCGATCTCTGCGGACCAGAAGGCGGTGTCGGCGAACTCGGTGCGGACGTGGGCCTCGACGAGTGGGGCGTCGGGTTCGGCGGGTTCTGCTTCGGCCCTCATGGGTGCCGCGGCGGGTGCCGGGGCGGCTTCGAAAGGAACCATGTCACCATATTCCATAGCGACCATTCGGTCAGGACCATCGGCTGCTATGAGGCCTCGTGCGGCCCGCGGCGCCCTGGAATCCATTCCAACCTCATCCGCAACCGTGCCGCCGAAGATGCCCAGGGCCTGCATGGCGGTTTGCCCTTTGGGCACCATGTTCCAGAAGCGGCGTGCCTGGCTGTGTTCCGTCCGTTCGTTGTGGCGTCGACGCCACTTCCAGAAGAACTCGCGGATGTCCGGCACGTTCGAGCCGCCAGAGATGTACTCGACGGCCCTGTCGTACACGGTCATGACGGTGCTGCCGACGAAGGGATTGCCAAGATGATCGCGCACGCGCACGCGGACTGTGGCGGGGGCGCCGGGCAGGTAGGAATCGGAGTCGGGCTCGACCTCGACTTCCACCACGCGGTCTTCGGGTGGCACAATAATCTCGCGCACTTCGGTATGGACGTTGCCGTCGCTGACGGTGAGCGCTTCGATAAAGAAATTGGGCATGTCTTTCCGGCTGATGGGCACGGAGACGATCTGGCTCTTGCCTTCGAGACGGAGCATCTGGGGCCGGAGGTAGACACCGTTGGAGGGGCGCAGGAAGAGGAGCACGGTGCTGTTCTCCTGTTCCGTGTTGACGGCGAGTTGCACCTCGTCGCCCGGCCCGTACTCCTTCTGGTCAGGGACGAGTTCAATGCGTGCGAAGCGGAACCCTTCATCGGTGAAGGCCTCGCCGCGCACAACGAAGAGATAGCCGCCTTCCTCTTCGCGGCCCCTGGAATCGGTGAGGGTGAGCGAGAGCCGGTATTGGCCAGGTTCGGCGGCGACGAGCTTCAGAGAGGCCTGACCGCGCGGGTCGATCTCCAGGTCCCACGCCTCGACCTCGTCTTCAATCGGGTTGCGCTCCTCGTCGTAGCGAATACGGAACAGGCGCGCGCGGCCCATACCGGGCACCGGCCTGTTGTCGAGCGTGCGTGCGGAGAAGTCGGCCCGCACGGTCTCGCCCGGATGGTAAAAGCCGCGGTTGACCCACACGAAGACTTTGAAAGGGCGCCGCGCCACAAGCACTTCGCCCTGGCCCACGATCGTGCGGCGCGACGCGTCGGTGACCTCAGCCATGATCTGGTAGCGGTGGTCCGTGTGGCCATGCATGGCCTTGGTGACGGCGGTGTCGAATGCGACCGTGACGGTGCCGTCCTCGCCGATCTCGACCTCGTTCTCGGCGATGATCTCCGGTGGCGGGGTGGGGCGGTGAATCCACCAGGGCAGCGGACGGATACAGCCCCAGCGGTGCCAGCCGGGGAACCAGTCGTAGTCATACGCGAACCACCAGTAGCCGGGACCATAGAACCAGTCCCAGGGTGCGGGTGGATACCAGGTCTGGGTCGTCGGTGTACGCAGCACCTTGTAGCTGACACGGGCCTGGGTGACCGGCGCGCCGAAGTAGTAATCGGCGTGGATCGTGGCCTCGATGGTTTCACCGAGCATCACGGGTTCGCTGGGCGCCTCGACGCGTACCTCGAACTCCGGCTTTCTGTATTCTTCCACCCGGAACGCGACGCTGCCAAAGCTGTCCACATGAATCTGATAAACGCCGAGCGGCGCGCCGTCGGGGATGGCATACTCGCCGTGGAAGCCCCCATATTCATCGGCGGTGAAATTGTCACTGTGGACTTCATCGCCGCGCGGGTTCCGGATGCGGACCGTGAACGTCCGCCCGGCAAACGCGGAATGATCGTCCTGGTCGTACTGCGCATGGCCGATCCAGAACTTGAAATGTACATTCTGGTCAGGCCGGTAGACGGGTCGGTCGGTGATGCCATAGGTCTTGGTCTGACGGTATTGCGCTTCGCGCCAGGAGGAGCGCCAGACATGGCTGAAGCCGAGGAAGGCGAAGCGGCCGGTTTCGTCGGTGGCAGTAATGAGCCACCGGGGGCGCTGCCAAGGGTGTTGATTCATCAGGTCGCGCTGCGAAGGGATAACGAATCCCTCGTCATCGGCGGTCTCGGCGAACTGCGTGGTACGAATGTTGTGATGGCGCCGCCGCCCCTGGTCTTCGACATGTTCGACCCAGTAGCCAAAGAAGTCGACGATTGCGCCGGGGACCGGCGCGCCGGTGCGCGCGTCGGCCACGAAGTAGAGGGTGCCGCCGTCTCCGACGTCTTCTTCCTCCGTTTCCGTCGCGAGCGTCTTCTTGACCAGCACCGTGTCGCTGAGCCAGAGCACGATCTTGCTGGTATTGCCATTGTCCATGCGTGCCGTGACGAGATAAGCGCCGGCTTCCTTGAGCGGGGTGGGCACGGTGACGCGGCGGTCGAAGTGATCGGGCAGGGGTTCCAGGTTCTGCGTCCATTCGGCCACTGTCTCGCGCACGAATTTCGCGCCGTGTTTCTCCATGAGCATGGCGCCGATCTGATCGAGCCGGATGCGCTCCCATTCGATCTGGCTTGGGTTATTGCGAAGGTACTCTTTCACGGCCCCGAGCAGGGCCGGGGTATCGACGCGCTGCGCCGAAAAGCGGACGCGGGTGCCATTTCGGAAGCGGTACTGAAGCGTGGCTTCCTCGCCGGCCGCGCGGGTGAGGCTCTCCTCGAACTGGCCCCAGTTTCCCGTGATTTGTTGCAGTAGATTCACGCGCCGGTTCCTGTGGCCGGGCCCGAAGCGGCGGATCGCTTCGTTGAGTTGTTCCATGGCCTGGGGATATTGGCGGCGGTTGTTGAAGATCTCGACGAGGGCGTCGAGCGATCGCTCGCCAAAGGCGCTGTTCGGGGTGTCTGCGAGGGCTTGATAGTGGGTGATGTGGTTGAATTCGTCCGGGAGCGAGAAGCGGCGAATGCCGATGGCGAGCCGGGCGATGGTTTCGTCGCGACCGAGGGTGTGGAGCTGGTAGGTACCGCTTGTATCGCCTTCCGGACTCTCTTCCTCGGCGGGGCGATGGAAGAACCAGCGGTAGTCCGCCATGGTCTGCACACCGAACTGGTCGCGCAGAAAACCGGCTTGTGCGAAGCGGACTTCATCTTCGAATGGCGGATGGATCTCCTTTGCGCGGGCCAGGAGCCAGCGCCAGCGTTCGCCGTCGGTGGCGGCGGCTTCGAAAGATTCCGGTATGCGGTAGAAGACCGGATTGCCCTCCTCATCCACCGGTGCGCCGCGGCTCTGTCCGGTATGGCCGAAGTGGCCCCGGTGCCCACCCTCTTCATAGTCGGGCAGGACGGACCAGTCGGTGAGGACCGCGAGTTGCCAGGCGCCGCGCTGGCCGCGCCCCTGGAGCAGCAGAGAGGCGAAGTCGAGGTGGAACCGGGCTGCATCCGGGGCGTTGGGTTCATCGGCAAGGAGCGGCAGGGCCTGGTCCATGAGTTGCAAGGCGCGCACGCGATCCCGCTCCGCGGAGCTGGCCCACTGTCCGCCACCTCTGTGGTGGCCCCGCTCGAATTCGCCGGCGATGAGGAATCCCCATGAATTCGCGTTCTGGTAACTCCTGGCGACGGCATGGAGAATCCGCCACTGGTCCGCGTGCGCGGCGGCAAGCTGCTCGCGGACGGCGTCGGTTTCGTTGTCGCGGTTGAGCTGTACGAGGCATCGCATCACCTCGGGCACATCTCCAGCAAGGGCCGCGGCGTCGGCGGTGACTTCGTAGATATACTGCGTGTAGAGGTTGTAGGCGTCGAGGTGGTTGCCGGCGCGCTGGGCGGTCTGGGCTCGCTTGCGCAAGGCTGCAGCGTCCTGGGCGAAGCTGGTGGAGGCGAGGAAGAGGAGGGCGGCGAGAATGCGGAGCGTTTGCATGTCGAGTTCCTTACGAATGGCGGGCGGGGCAGGTTGGTCGATGGGCGGGATTATACCAGACGGGTCTCTTGGAATGGAACCATCCTCTATGAGAAGCCAGCAATTCTCAGTATGGCCCGGAACGGGTTCTTCGGGCCGGCTAAAGCCGGTACTACGAACGGTGTTTCGCCGGTTTTTCGCCCGTTTGTAGTCCCGCCTTCAGGCGGCAAGGGCCATACTGAGAATTGCTGCCCTCTGGGGCACGCTCTTGACGCCAGACATCGATCAAGATATCGTACGGTGAATAGGAGATCGATATGGCTACCGTCACTGTTTCCCCGAAGTTCCAGGTCGTTATTCCTAAAAAAATAATGAATCCGTTTTCGAAAGGCTGGCTGGTTTGTATGGCGGGAATGCTTTCGTTCACGTTCGGCTGTGGTGCGGCGGATCCAGCGGAGGGCGTCGTGCGCGTCGCCTGCGTGGGGGATAGCATCACCTATGGGGAAGGAATCTGGCGGCGCGAGCGAAGGAGTTACCCCGGCCAGCTCCAGGCGATGCTGGGGGCTGGCTATGCGGTCGGCAATTTTGGGCGCAGCGGCGCCACGCTCCTCAAGCAGGGTGACCTGCCTTATTGGGAAACGCGCGAATTCCGCGACGCAACGGAGTTCGAGCCGGACGTGGTCATTATCCATCTCGGCACCAATGACGCCATGCGCTTCGCGGATCGACTGGAACAAGCCTTCGAAAGGGACTTTCTCGCACTGGTCGATCACTTTGCGGCCTTGCCGTCGGCGCCCCGTATTCTGGTCTGCAAACCCGTGCCAATCTTCTTCCCGCCCGCGGACCGGGCCATGTCGGAAGGGGTTGTCCCGATCGTAGCTCGCGTGGCGGCGGCGCGTGGGCTGGAGGTTATCGATCTGCATGGCGCTATGCGGGAGGATGCGGCGCTCTTTCCCGACGCGGTGCACCCGAGTGAGGCGGGCGCCGAGCGGATTGCTGAAGGGGTGCACGCCGCGTTGAGCCAGGCGGCAGCCCGAGAAAGATGACCTCCCTGTCCTGGATGACCCGCGTCGAAAAGTGGCGACGGGCCGCAGACAATCAGCCCGGCTGACATGCGGAGCGCTCAGCCCTCCAGCTTTTCGAGCAACGCGGAGAGCACGTCGAAGGCCTCCGTAAAGGTCTGATACCGGTCTTCGTGCCGCGTACGGATCATGCGACCCACAATGTCCACCACCTCGCGGCTGCACTCAGGGAGCATGGCGGACGTGAAGGAAACCCGTAGCTTCGCCACATGCTTCTTGGCCGCGCCGACCAGCGAGGAGGCCTTGATCAACGGTTCGCCACGCAACATGTAGAAGGCGAGCATGCCCAGACTATAGATAAGGCTCGCCTGATCTTCACCCGTGCGGAACAGGCGCTCGGGCGGAATGAACTCTACGGTGCCGTCGATGAACTTCGTTGGCTCGAGTTCGAGCGCCTCTTCGATCGGGAGGGTGAGCCCGAAATCGATCAGCACCGCCTCTCCTTTCGGGTTCACGATGACATTGCCGGCGCTGAGATCGCGATAGAGATAGCCCTGGTCGTAGATGTGTTGGAGCGCGGAAAGAACCTGTGTGAGAATCCGGAGGGCTTCGAGTTCTTCGAAGCGGCCTTTGCTCTCCAGGCGGGTGAGCAGCCGCATGCCTTCCACAAACTCCATGGCATAGAAGTAGCGGCCATCCTGTTGGCCGCTGTCGATATAGTTGACGATATGTGGGTGGGCCGGGATTTGCTTGTGGATCTCTGCCTCGCCGAGAAACGAGGCAATGGCGGATTCGTTCTGGATGTGCTCCTCCATAAGGATCTTGACGGCATAGACTTTGTCGCCGGTTTCCCGGTGGTACGCCTTGTAGGCGCTGGCCATGCCGCCGGCCCCGATGGGAATGCAGAGTAGAAAGTCGCCCACCTTCAGTGGCACGAAGTTCTTATAGTTACACTTCGGGCAGCGGGTGAAGCTCAGCCCAGCGAGCCCATCCATGGAAATGGCGTGCCCGCATTTTTCGCACGGGACAGTTCCCTCCGAGAAATACGAGCGCACGTATTTCCTGGGATTTGCAGGGTTGATGAGGCGGGTGATAAAACTCTTGATAGGCATGGTGCGCCAATGGCTGACATCCGATTTTTTGCTCCCCGCACGTCATAACGCGGGGCGCATTACACGCCTGGAATGCTACGGTAGTTGGTGTAGGTTGACAAGTAAGTCTGACGGCCTGTAACCGAAAGTTTTTAGATGAGAGTTTCAGCAACATTGACGCAGATCGTGCCCATCGCTCTCGCTATGCTCGGATTGGGCATCGCCTCTGGGCACGCCCAACTGCTGAGTGAAGACGAGGTCGAACGGCGCATGGAGCGTGCCGGTCTTCAGGAAGACACCGCCGCCCCGGCTGCCCCCAGTGTCTCTCGCACTCCTGCCGACTGGCGCGAGCGCTTGAGCGCAGAGCAGTATCGGGTTCTCCGTCGGCAGGGCACCGAGCGGGCCTTCACAGGTGCCTACCATGACTCCGGCGGCGAAGGGGTCTATCGCTGCGCTGGATGCGACGCTGTGCTCTTTCGCTCGGAGCACAAGTACGATTCCGGTACGGGCTGGCCCAGCTTCTGGGCGCCTGCCTCGCGTCACCAGGTCGGCTTGCGCCCAGATCGCTCCCTGTGGCGGGTCCGCACCGAGACGGTCTGCGCAAGCTGCGACGGGCACCTGGGCCACCTCTTCAACGACGGTCCGCGTCCCACTGGTCTGCGCTACTGCATCAACTCCGCGGCCCTCCGCTTCGAGCCGGCTGGGGAAGAAGTCTCAGATGAGGCTGCCCCTGAAGAGGAGTCCACTTCCGACTCTTAACTTTACTGCCATCCGCCTCAGCCCGTCTTGTTGCGCGCCCCGCCTGCTTTGCGCTTGTTCCCGCGGCGGTGACGCTCCACACTTCCGCCCATGAAGATTGTCTGTGCGTCGAGTGTGCTGTCGGGAGAAGCCGCCTTCCGCACGCTCGGAGACGTGGTGAGCGTTCCTGAGGAAGAGATTACCCCGGAGATCGTACGGGATGCGGACGCACTCATGGTCCGGTCGCGCCGCCGCGTCGATGAAGCTCTCCTATCCGGCAGCCGCGTGAGCTTTGTCGGCACCGCTACCTCGGGGTTCGACCACCTCGATGTCCAGTTCCTTGACGCGGCCGGCATCGCCTGGTGCGCCGCGCCGGGCTGCAACGCGAATGCCGTGGCCGAGTGGTGCGTCACCGCGATGCTCGGGCTTGCCGTGCGACACGGCCTGGTGCTCGAAGACTTGACCCTCGGGATTGTCGGGGTGGGGCACGTGGGCGCCGCCCTGGCGCAGAAGGCCCTGGCCCTCGAGATGAAGGTGCTTTTCAACGATCCGCCGCGCGCCCTCGCGGAAGGAGCGCACGACTTCGTCGATCTGGACGCGCTTCTGGACGCGTCGGATGTGGTCTCTCTGCATGTTCCCCTCACCGAAGCCGGTCCCTTCCGCACGCGTCATCTCGCCGATCACCGCTTCTTCGAGCGAATCCGGCCCGGTGCCTTGCTCCTCAATACGAGCCGTGGCGAGGTCGTGGATACCGATGCGCTCCTCTTTGCCATGGAGCGAGGCACGGTGCTGGGGGCGGCACTCGATGTATGGGAGAACGAGCCGGCCTTCCGTCCCGATCTCCTGGAGCGGGTCGACTTCGGCACCCCGCACATTGCCGGGCACTCGCTCGAAGGAAAATTGCGCGGCACGATGATGGTCTATGAGGAGGCGTGCCGCTTCTTCGAGCAGGAGCCGGGCCGAGTGGACGCGCTCGACGCATCCGCGCCCCGTAATCTGCTGACTGCCGATGGCCGCGCCCGCCTGGAGCAGGATGTGCTCTGGGACCTTGCCAGCGCAGCCTATCCGTTGGCTGAAGACGATCGGGCCCTGCGGGCCTGCGCCCATGCAGATGCAGAATCGCGCACCGCCGGCTTCGTCCAGCTCCGGCGCGATTACCGGGTGCGCCGGGAGTTCGCCGCATTCGATGCGCTACTGACCCACTGCGAAAACGGCTTGGCTCGCAAGGTCGATGCGCTCGGCTTTCGACTCGCGGCGGAGAGCTGAGGCATGCGCCCCGCCCCGCATACGGTCCGGCTCGCCCAGGTTCGCCGTGTCTGCCTCTGCCCCGGCTGGCCGCTCGCTATGCTGCTGGCGCTCAGCGGTTGCGCGCGGTACGGCGACGATGTGCTCGAAGGCGTTCCGGCTTCCGCTCTGGTCGTGCTCGAATCCGCCACGGGCGAGACGGGCGCCTGGTCCGACCTGCTGCAAGACCTCTTTCCCCGCGCCGCATACTACGCCGCTGCCGACCGGGACGAAGCCATCTCCCAGGCGGTGCGTCGTCGCGCCATTCTCGTGGTGGCCGACGCACATCGCCTGCCACAACAGGACTGGCCCGCCGTCGAGGCTTATATAAAGGACGGCGGCGCCGCCCTCTTTCTGGGCAGAGCCCCCTTCGAAGCGCGCGCGCTGCTCGGAGAAGACGGTGCCCACCTGCTCGCCGACCAGGAGCAGGCCCTGGCCGCCACCGCTTTCGGCGTCGCGGGCTTCACTTCGATTCAGACCTGGCGGCATCGCAACAGTTCCGGCCGTATTCGGGGCGCCGTGCGGGTCACGCCCATCCCCGGCGTTGTCTGGTCCGGTGTGGAAGTCGAGGCCGAGTCTTTTCGCGACTGGGACGCCATGGTGCTCGATCGCGTGCCGGGCGCGCTCCACGATTCGGGCGCGAACACCCTTGTCTTTCACGCGCGCGGCGACGCCCGCACCGGACGCCTTGCGCTGGTGGCCCGCGAGGCCGACGGCTCCTACTGGTCGCACGTCATCGCCGTCGGCCGCGGCTGGCGTCGCTTCGTCGTGCACGAAGAAGA
>SLOV01000005.1 GCA_007132345.1 Kiritimatiellia bacterium | reverse complement strand
TTCGTCCCGCAGTTGTGGGGACGATGTTTGTGGCCGACACCTTTAAAGCCGTGGGACGGAGCATCGTCCCGAGTTCGGAAAAGAAGGGGGATGCGGCGGGAGGATAGGGGTATCCGGTGAAGGCTGTGCTAACGCGCAACTTTGTCGGGAGCCTTTGTCGGGAGCCTTTGTCGACAAAGGAGGGAGTACGCGGCGTTGGGATGGGTTGAGTTCTGCGACCCCTACAGGGTCGATAAGGTTTCCTATTATTCGTTCCCGGCGCTTCGCACCGGGCTAGGTTCTGCGACCCCGTTGGGGTCGACTTGGGGATTGAGACTCGTCGTGGTTGGGAAGCAGTATGAAGAGCTGCCCCGGAGTTTGAAGCAGCCTGAAGGGCTGCCAGACCATAGCCCGGTGCAAGCGAAGCGACGCGCCGGGAATCGAAAGCCCACCCCATTCCCCGCACCCTGAAGGGGTGCCAGAATCACTGAAGGCCTGAACCGAATGGCACTAACTTAAAATCGATTTCCAGGGGACTTCCCAGTTTCAGGCCCGCGATGTCGGTCCGGACGCGGAAGCGCGTCCGCTCCACGGAAAACCTCAATCGAACACGCAACGGAGCGGCTCGGCTCTCGACCGCCCGCCGTTCGCTGGCGGTTCCCGAGCCGGACACCTTGTTGTTCCGATTACCCTGTTTCAAGGCCCCTTCCAGTTGTCGCCGTGAGATTCGAAAACAGCCTTAATTTAGTGCCATTCAGGCCTGAACCTTTGTCGCGCTTGGTCCGCCGCTGGAGGGCGCCTTTGTCGACAAGGCTTGCGACAAGGCTCAAGACAAAGGGGGGGACGTCACCCGGCGCATGCCTAATAATCCCGCCGCACCAGGCTGCGCCAGCCGAGCGCCAGCGGGATGGCGACGGATACAAGGATGAGGAGGGCGAGCCAGCCATAAGAGATCAGCAGGCCGACATGGAAGGCGGCTTCGCTGACCTTTTCCTCGGATTGGAAATGGTAGAAGACGGCAAAAGGCAGAATGGCGGCGAGCACAAAGACCAGACTCAAGACGAGATTCAGCGTGCCACCGAAACTGGAGATGATCGCGGCGGGGTTGCGTTGCTTGAGGTCGAGATAGACGGACCCCAGACCCGTCGCCAGGCCGGAGAGCCCGAGCGAGAGGGCTAGCGTCAGGACCAGCGATACGGTGCGGATCTCGATCGTCACCTGCAACATGTGCAGGGAAATGAGCATCAGGCCGATGCTGATGGCCAGGAGAATGGCGGATGAAGTGAGAAACTTCGCCATGAGAACACGCCCCATGGTCGTGGGCGACATTCCGACGATCCAGAACCCCTGCCCTTCGAGGCTGAGTTGGGGATAAACGAAGCGGGCGCCCATGGCGCACATGACGGAGGCGACACTGAAGACGTTCAGGAAGGCGATCAGGTTCCGGAACGCGGAGGGGAGCGTGTGATAATTCATGTTGCGCAGGTTGACGAAATAGAAGCCGAGAATGCCGAAAAAGATGAGGCCCTGGGTCCACTGCGCGGGATCGCGGAAGAAGATGCGCAGATCTTTCATAAACAGCGCCCGGAAATCGGCGGGCAGAAAGAAGAGGACGCGGCGGACGACTTCGAACCAGAACGCCTCTCGTTTCCGTTGCCGGGTGGAGGAGATGACACGTTGCCAGCCGTTGTAGAAGGTGCGTTTGCCCATCTCCTGCACGGCGATCACGCCAACGCCGACATAGGAGAAGAGCAATAGAAGGTAGAGCGCGCCGCGTCCGTAGCGTTCGCGGCTCATGGACATGATGCCCTCGGCCACCCAGTGACTGGGCCAGAGGGGATGCGAGGCAAGCTGGAAGCCGGGGACGAGCCGCTGCAGCACCAGCGTGGTGTTGGCGGACATGTCCTCGACGACGCCGTGAAAGCCGCGCCAGATGAAGACCAGGATGGAACCAATCAGCAGGGCAACCAGCAATGCGAGCCCGCGGCCGCGCGGGAGAATGCGCACCAGCAACATGCTGACCAGCGTCCCGAAGGCGGAGCAGATGAAAACGAAAGGCACCGAGTAGAGCAGCGTCCAGAGGGAAAAGAAGAAATGCAACTGCTCGTAATAGGCATAGGCCGCCACATACGGCACAATGACCACAAAGAAGGCCCAGGAGGCGAGCGCCGTGGTTTCGAGATACTTGTAGCTGATGATCTCCGTGAGAGAAACGGGGCGTAAGAGCAGATAAGGAACTTCTTTGGAGAGATAGAGCGTTGTGTAGGAAGAGAGCGCGCTGGACATGACCAGGATAAAGCCCAGCCCGAAGAAGAAGAGGGCAAAGAGCCGGTGAATGACCAGCAGGCCGATGCCGCCGATTTCGTCCAGGAACCGGAACCCGCCGTAAAAAAGGAAGAACAGGCCGACCATGCAGGTCGCAATAAAGCAGGTGGAGAAGGCGAGTTTGAAATAGGACTGCTCGCGCACGGTCGCGACGAAATGAAGCGCGACTTTCCAACCGGTGCGGGCAAGAAGCAGGAAACCATTCATGGCGGCATCAGGCGGTGAGCGAGAGGAAGAGGTCTTCGAGGGAGCCCGCATGGTCGCGTTGCGCCCGGATCTCGGCCAGCGTGCCAAAAGCCGCGATCTGGCCTTTGGCGATGATGCCGATGCGGTCCGCCATGCTCTCGGCCAGGGCTAGAATGTGGGTCGTGAGAAAGATGGTGACACCGCGCGCCGTCTGTTGTTTGAGCAGGTCCTGAATCAGTCGGATCGAGTGCGGGTCGAGGCCGACGAAGGGCTCATCGACGAACATCACGTCGGGTTCCTGCAGCAGGGTCGAGGCATACACGAGCCGCTGGCGAAGTCCGTGGGAGAGGTCGCGCACAAGGCTGTTGCGGTGATCGTGCAGACCGAAGAGGTCGAGATATCGGTCGCGCTCCGGGCGGAACCGGTCACGCGGAATGCGGTACAGCTCGCCGGTGAAGTCGAGGAACTCGACAACGGTGAGGAGGTCGTAGAGGTAGGGCATGTCGGGAATGTAGCCGGTGATCTGCCGAATGGCGCGCGGGTCTTCCCGCAGATCGATGCCCGCCACGCGAATGGTGCCGTGCGTGGGGCGCAGCAGGCCGCAGAGCATTTTGATGGTGGTGGTCTTGCCGGCGCCGTTGGGCCCGAGAAAACAGAATAGTTCGCCTTTCGGCACGGTGAAGGTGATGCCCTGCACGGCCTTCACCGCGCCGTAGTCCTTGACGAGATCCTCGACTTCAATCATTCGCGATCCTCCCTTGTTCCGCCGCGCGATCAGGCTCTACCACTTCGGCCCGGATCTGGCCCATCACCGAGAGCAGTTGCATCTGTTGCTGCAATTCGCCGGTGAGCAGGGTGATGTGCGTTGCGTCCGCAATCTCCTGGCTGAGGGTCGGGTCCATTTCATACCAGGTGTCGCCGAGGTGTACCGCGGGCCACGCATGGTAGTAGAAGCCAGGGGCCGGGGCCAGGTCGCCATCGGTATAAAGAAGGCCTACGTGAATACGCGCCGGAATCCCTAGGGCGCGGGCCAGTCCCACGAATAAGTAGGTGTGTTCGTTGCAGTCCCCTACCCGCTCGCGCAGCACATCGAGTGCGGACGGCAGGCTGGCGGTCGGGGCGGAAACGACGTTGCGGTCGACCCAGTGCGATAGGGCGCGCGCCGCTTCCAGGCGGGTGGTGGCGTCGCCAACGATCTTTCGCGCCTCGGCAATCAATTCCGGATGGTCGGCCTGAACGTAAGGGGTCGATTCGAGATATTTGGCCAACTCGTCCGGCACGGGGTCGGTGAGCAGGGCGCTGGTTTGTGGAAAGCCTTTGCGCCAGACGGTCACCCGCACAACATCGTCCTCTTCCTGTTCGGCCTTTTGCCGGGAGTATTGGAGCGACTCCAGCGGGAGGCGCAGGCCATGGAGACGAATCGTGAGCTTGCGGCGCGTGCGCGGGTTTCTCAACTCGCCCTCCACAGGAACGGCGGTGGCCAGCATGAGATCGCTCATCCCTTCCGGATTGAACTGCATGCCCATGATTTCCTCGGCGGTCGCGGCCTCCATGACCCATCCCAGCGGTGTCTCTTGGCGGAGGACTTCGCCTTCGTCATCGAGCCAGGATCGCACCGTGAGCCCCTGGTAGGTGAGTGTGAGGGCATGTGCCTCCACGAGTTCCCCGCGGAACTCGATGAGTTCCGGGCCCAGCGCCCGGCAGAGCACGTCGATGCGAGAGAGCGTTACAGGGTCGAGCGTGCGAATGACCATTTGCTGCCCAGGCCGCAATCGGCGCATGGCCATATCGGTCATGGGGGAATAGAGCACCACATCAGGCGGAATCTCAACTTCCGTTCGGCTCAGGCTGCCTCCCGTCTCGATCGTGACGGCGAAGCGGTGCCCATCGGTGCGTCGGCCGGTGATCTGGGTACTGTAGGCACTGGCCGTCATGCGGAAGCTGAAGCGCTGAAGTTGGTAGAGCGCATCCAGAAAGGCCTCGACATCGATCTTGATCGACTGCACCTGGCCGAGCAGTTTCATCTGCATCAGCGTGGAATTCTGCACACGATACGTGTTGAGCGGGTCGACATGTTGCGTATCGATGAGGGTATGACTGAAACCGATCGGCTCTCCTTCGTAAAGAATCTTGGCCCAGCGATCCGCCAGCAGGGTGCCACCACGGAAGAGCGACGAATAACCAGCAAACTCGGCGGCGAACCAGCCGGGAAACGCCTCGAACCGAATCAACCAGGCGGTCATCAGGGCGCAGAACGTAAAGGTCACCACCCGGACCGCCCGCCACAGACGGACCCCGCGACGCGCGGTGCGTTGGCCCGTCCCACTTGCGGTTGACTCCCCCGGTTCGGGTTGCGTTGTCGTTTCGCTCATGTAATGTTTTCCGGCTCGTTACGCGTACCGCGCCGCAGTGGCGCCGTGCGAGTCATTCATCGATTCTTGTGAGCATACCCCGGTCCGAACGGGAAGGCAAAGGAACAGCATATTATGAGTAGAGAAGCGGAAGTACTCGATCAGATGCGGGTCATTATCGATCCCGATTTGGGCAAAGATATCGTTTCGCTCGGGTTTATCAAAGAATTGAAGATCACCGAGGCTGGCGAGGTTTCCTTCAACGTGGAACTGACCACGCCGGCTTGCCCGGTGAAAGAGCAATTCCGTGGGGCATGCGAGAAAGCGGTACGCCGGCTTCCGTGGGTCACGGATGTGGCGGTGACGATGACGGCACAGAAGGGAAGAAACCGCAGCCCGATGCAGGCCAGCGCACCCGGCCTGGCGAATGTCGGCCCCATCATTGCCGTCTCCAGTTGCAAAGGCGGCGTGGGCAAATCGACGGTGGCGGTAAATTTCGCTTATGCGCTGCACCGTGCCGGGGCGCGCGTGGGGCTTTTCGATGCCGACGTCTATGGCCCCAGCCTGCCGACCCTGGTGCGGCCCAGGAACACCGACCTCTACCAGGCGAACGACATGATCGTGCCGCTCGAACACGAAGGGGTGAAGCTGATGTCCTTCGGCTATGTGCCGCGCGCCCCCGGCAAGGACGCGGCCATCATGCGCGGCCCCATGGTGTCCGGCGTGATCAACCAGTTGCTGACCGGCACGGACTGGGGCGAACTCGATTATCTCGTGCTTGATCTGCCGCCCGGCACAGGAGACATTCAACTCACCCTGGCCCAGCTCATCCCTCTCTCCGCCGCCATCATCGTCACCACACCGCAGGAATTGAGTTTTGTCGACGTGGTGAAAGGCATTCAGATGTTCGACCAGTTGAAGATCCCCACCGTGGCTGTGGTCGAGAACATGAGCTACTTCGTTTGCGGCAAGTGCGAGGAACGGCACACCCTGTTCGGGGCCGGAGCGCGCGACCGCCTGGTGCAGCAATATGGCTTCAAGAACACGTTCGAGATCCCGCTCGTGCCCGAACTATCCGCCGCCTGCGACGAAGGGCTGCCCGTGGCGCTGGACCTGGAGCGTTTCCCGTTTGCGCAGGTGTATCACGATCTTTCCGCGGCCGTGGTCCGCGAGATCAGCCGCATTCAGCATGGCGCAGCAAAGCGGCCCACGCTCGGCTTCGATGCCGACCGGGGCATGGTGCTGACGATGCCCGAAGGCGAGGAGTTTGTTTTGCCGCCGGTTGCACTGCGCGCTGCCTGCCGGTGTGCGCGGTGTGTTGAGGAGATGACCGGGCGACCGCTTCTGGACCCGAACACGCTCGACCCCAACCTCTATCCAGTCGGCATTCAGCCGGTCGGCAACTATGCGGTCGCGGTGCAGTGGAGCGATGGACACACCAGCTCGATTTATC